>RFSX01000187.1 GCA_009923745.1 Chitinophagia bacterium | reverse complement strand
TTACACGAAATACAAAAATAAGCAATTGAAGCGTATTAGAATACACAGTTTGAGATTACAGAACTTTCGAAATTATGAAAAGCTTGATTGCGTGTTTGATGAACATGTCAATGTTATCACTGGTTTAAACGGCGCTGGAAAAACTTCCATCCTGGACGCCATTTATTATCTATCCAACGGTAAAAGCTATTTTTCTCATCTGGATTCACATATTTATCGTAAGTCTGCGGATTACTTCAACCTGCGGTCGACACATTTTATCGGTGATGATAAGTTTGAAATCAGTATAGTGTCCGGAGCTGAAGTTTCAAAACAGATTAAGGTCGACGAAAAGCAAATGAAAAGCATCGTAGAATATGTCGGTCGTTTTCCAGCATTTATGATAGCGCCAAAGGATATTCTGATTCTTGTAGAAAGCAGTGTTGAGAGGCGAAAGATAATAGACAAAACGATATCCCAGGTTGATCCACTCTATTTTAAGAACCTTATTGAATACAACAAGCTGTTGAAGCAGAGAAATGCAGCACTCAAAGGTTTTTTGAAATCTGGCAGGCAGGATTTTTTGATGCTGGATGCTATAGATGGCAGAATGGAGGGGCCTGCTGTATATATTTATGAAGCTCGTAAAAACTACCTTCAGGAAATTACACCTAGTATCCAGGCCCTATACGATAGGCTGTCCGATAACAGTGAGTCGGTATCCATCAGTTATAAATCCAATTTAGACAAGAACAGTCTCAGGGAGTTGTTTCAGGAATATCGCCAACGTGATTTGATTATGGCCAAGACACATCAAGGCATTCACCGTGATGATATTAAAATAAATCTTGATGGATTGGATATTAGGAAAATTGGCTCACAGGGCCAACTCAAATCTGCCATAATAGCTATCAAACTGGCACAGGTAGAGTGGGTAAGGGGTAAAACATCCAAGGCTGCCCTTATATTATTGGATGATATATTTGATAAACTGGACAGTAGGCGTGTGATGAATTTACTCGATATTTGTGCGAGTCAGTTGAACGCACAAATATTTATAAGTGATACCGAAAGTGAGCGGGTGAATACAAGCCTGGATGCATTGAAACTGAACTACGCTCATTATGAAATAAAGGATGCAACAATATTGAATGGAGGATGACAAAAACATAAAAGGTGTAATTGATCGATTGCTAAGCAGCAAGTCAAAGTTTTCGCATTCATACAACAAGCACACGATCGAAGATATCTGGCGTAGCAGTTTTGGCGAGTTGATCTCTTCCTATACAAGCAAGGTGAGTTATTCCAATGAAGTGCTTACAGTGTATATCAGTTCATCACCACTCAAGGAGGAAATCCTTATGAACAAGAAAAATGTCATTGAAAAACTCAATACACGCTTACAGTACAGAAAGATCAGGGATATTATTGTCCGTTGATTAAATCAACTGATTGACAAGAAAGAATAAAACAAGGTATACCCAAAGTATATCGAGGAAGTGCCAGTATATAGTCAGCAGTTTGAGTCTTCGTCTCTTTTGAGGATCTGAAAAATATACCAGGACAGATACAGGTTCTTTCATTTTCTTGATAGACTGATACAGGAAAATGCTAAGAAAGGGTATGCCTGCTACAACGTGTGCAAAATGGATAATAGAAATGATGTAAAGGTAGGAAGCCATATTGCTGTGATTTACAAAAACACCTAGCCCGTACAGTTGCTTCCATGCCAGGATCTGACTTCCAAGGAACACCACTGTTAAGCCGAGAGCCAGCATGAGGCTCCTTTGATACAATTGTGTCTGATCATCTTTGTAGTAATCCATGGCTTTCTTGAGGGCCAGGCTGGCAAGTATCAATATCACTGTATTTGCAATAAACAGCAGTGGCAGCTCCAAGGGATCAAGATTGTTCTGAATGCGTGTGTAGACGTATGCTGCGGTAAAGCCCAGGAAAAGAGCAGATACGCCAGCCAGCAATAATCCCATAGCAATGTAGCTGGGATGGATCAGATAATTTCTTTCCTCAATCATTGATGAGTTCATAACATGAATGATTACTCAAAGTTCAGGATTTATTCTTTTTTTTAGGTTGACAAATGAGCATTGTGAAACACCATAAACTTAAAACAGAAAAGACGGGACATATCTACAGCATTGCTAATCCCCAGGCCTTTAGACACTGGATGTTATGTCATGGCTACGCCATGAC
>RFSX01000186.1 GCA_009923745.1 Chitinophagia bacterium | reverse complement strand
CCGCTATTCTAATCGGTCTACTTGTATTCGCTATCATCATAGAACTTATTGAAAAGTCCAAGGTACCAAAGTCCTTTTTTATATGTATGCTATTATCTGCACTCCCACCTATTATAGTATCTATACTTTTCAGCCTGTTTACAGAGGGTGAATTCAGTTGGGTGGATCAGTTTTAGGAAAAGGGTATATCAAGAAGTTGGATAATTATGAAAAGAATTGATGTTATCAAGCTTTGTCTTTTGTACAAAGTACAAAGTACAAGGTACAAGGTACAATAAAGAATGATGAGTGTAAATTCGTGAATGCGTAGCAAAAAAGAAGGAAATTGCTTTGACCACTAATTAAGTAATTATTTATAAACTGTGAAATAAATCGTACTAAGTACTTTGTACATTGTACTTGACAGTCTTTTACTATTAAGCAGTTACGGTTATATTTTACTCCAAATAATAAATGATTAAGGGTCCAAAACCTTCCCCCTGTTCAATATATTTTTGGGATCGAGTGTAAGTTTGAGGGTCTTCATAAGCTCGATTTCCTCAGATGACCTGCTGAGAGGCAGATATTTTTTCTTGTGATTGCCGATACCATGTTCTGCTGACACCGACCCTTGAAGGCTCTGCAATGGATTATAGACAACATCATTTATCCAGAGGCGCAGCGCATCGGAATCGTCCTTCTTGCCTACTATGAAATGCACATTGCCATCGGCGACATGGCCGAATGGAAATACGCATTCAATATTTGGATTTGACTTGAGCTGATCGACAACATCATCAACATATTGACCTATATCTGGGGTAGGCATGGAAACATCGAAATGCTGATTATAGCTTGTCTTTTGTACAAGAACATGAACATCTTCCCTGATCCGCCAAAACCACTGCAAATCTATTTCTGTATAAGCCGGGGCAGCATCTTCTATAAGCCCCTCTTCCATAGCCTGCTCCAACAGGCTTTGGAGCAAAGCAAAATCCTGTTCCCGATCACCTCCCATAAACTCACAAAGAACATAGTAGTTGTAATCAAAGGCAATAGGAGGATTTTTCTGGTCATCTTTCAATGCCATTACTTTATATGCCTCAGGCCATATACACTCATAACCACTCAGCTTTCCCGCACTCCCCTTGTCAAGAAACTTGAGCATCTTCACAACCGAATCATAGTCTTTTATGCCCAAATACGCAGAGCATCTGCTACGGGGGCGCTCTACCAATTTCAAAACAGCTCGAGTGACGATACCCAATGTACCTTCAGACCCAATAAATAAATGCTTTAGGTCATATGCTGAATTGTCCTTGATGATTTTTTTCAAAGAAGATATTATCGTTCCGTCAGACAACACAGCTTCAAGGCCCAGCACAAGATTGCGCGTCATCCCAAATCGGAACACACGTAAACCTCCAGCATTGGAAGATATTATTCCTCCCAACTGTGCTGAGCCTTTAGCACCAAAATTCAAGGGAAACAACAGATCTCGTTCCTTGGCAGCATTTTGCACATTTTCGAGAATGGCTCCAGCTTGAACCGTCAATGTTCTGCTCCCTTCGTCAAATTCTTCGATAGCATTCATTTTCTCGAGGGAAATAACCAGCTCATCGGACTTTGTTTCAGTTCCTCCTACAAGATTTGTAAGACCTCCATGAACAACAACAGCTTGATCATGACGATGACATATTTTCATTATTCCTGAAAGCTCCTGAGTATTAATGGGTAATACAACGGCCAAAGCATCCAGCCCCTTGTCCATATGCCAGATGTGATCATATCGCTCTTCAAGATCAGCCGCTATGAGCAGCCTCTTCTCCCCTACTATTTCTTTTATATCTGAAAGTAAATTTGTCATGCCATTTCAACAACAGAAATTAATATTTATGTTTCCCCACAACCCAGCCATGTCCAGCCAGGTAGTTTTCACCATCATCCACAGCAGGGTTTTCCAGCTGCGTACCCATACTGTCATTCCATCGGTTCAGATAACCAAAGAGAGCTACAACACCTGTAATTTCGACTATTTCACCATCATCCCAATGGTTCCTCAGATTATCAGCAATCTGCTGATCTACAGCATTTGGAACCGAAGACGCAGCAATGGCAAAATCAAATGCTGCTCTTTCTGCATCTGAAAATGCCGGGTAGCTCTTATATTTCCATATATTTTGAAGCTTGTCTTCTTCAGAACCATAGCGTA
>RFSX01000185.1 GCA_009923745.1 Chitinophagia bacterium | reverse complement strand
CAGAGCTCAAGCAAAATCTATTCGTTTTTTTGATCTATGACTGATTCTGTGCCGGTATAATTATCACCGTTCAAGTCAAGCATATTTGAAGTTTTTTAATGAAATATGATAATAAGCTGTTTTTCTTCAGCATTAAATTATTACATCTTTGTTAGATTGTAATTTAAATCATTTACCATATCCAAATGGTAATTGTGTCATTTTCGGATGATGTCAGAAACGGACAAAGAACATATTGCCATATTTGATTCGGGAATCGGAGGCCTTACAGTTTTGTATGAGGCACGCAAGCTATTACCATCAGAGTCATTTTTATATTACGCCGATTCTCATAATAATCCCTATGGCCCCAAATCTTCTTTAGAGATTGCTTCATATGTCAAGAATGCTGTCGAATATTTACAGCAATTTAATCTCAAGGCATTAGTTCTAGCCTGCAATACGGCGACAAGTGTGGTCGTACAGGAGCTTCGAAATGAATATTCTTTTCCAATTATAGGAATGGAGCCAGCTGTCAAACCTGCAGCTGAAATTGCGGATGGAAAGAAGATTCTTGTCTGCGCTACCGAAAGGACTCTTTCAGAGGAGAAGCTGAGTCAGTTGATTTCAGGTCTTGATGCCGAAGATAAAGTAGAGAAGATGGCCTTATCTGAACTGGTGTGTTTTTCAGAAAATGAACAGTTTGAAGGGGCGAAACCCAAAAACTATTGCAAAGAACAATTCAATGGAATCAACTGGGAGGAGTTTGGAGCCCTGGTTTTGGGTTGTACCCATTTTATATTTTTCAGGAATCTTATCCAGTCTGTTATTCCGCAACATGTGCAAGTTGTTGATGGAAATTTGGGTACCGTGAAAAGGTTGACCTCACTTATTGAAACGACAGCTTTGGATTACTCTCGTGGGATTGTATATCATGAATCGAAGGCAATGGCAGATGCTGGCAGATTTGAGAGGTATTTAAAATACCTTCAAGAGCTTGATCAATAATATCATCCTGACAGGATTTTATAGCGATAAAGCAGAACGCTAGAAGCAGTAAGGATAATTTTTTCATTGAAAAAATTAAGATGAACGAAGCTGTGCATACCATTATGACTCGAGACCTTACAACTGTAACACCAGGTGTTACTTTGAATAAAGTACGGTCGATATTTATGGAGCATAGTATCCATCATTTGCCCGTAGTGGAAGGCGGGAGTTTGGTTGGTATTTTAACAACGTATGATCTGTGGAAGAATGAGATTGCTCCTAAAGATTATGGGAAGACCAGGGTCGATGAAGTTATGACTACTGGTGTTGTTCGGATTAGTCCAATAGATAAGATTGGTACAGCAGCTGAACTGTTTCTTGATAATCGCTTTCATGCTCTCCCTGTAGTCGCTGAAGAGAATCGATTACTGGGTATCGTCACATCTTTTGATATATTGCTTTATGAATTCAAAAAGGAGTATCCTAGACCGATCTTGTTCGACCATTTATATGATCAACATTCTCAAGACACTGCTCGTGTTTATGCCTAATCGAGCAGCAATGTTACCCCGGTCTGCACTTTAGAATAACGCTTCAGAATTCGGATCGGGGTAACCCCTTAAAATTAATACCGTGTTTTGCCTGAGGTGATTGAATTGTAAGCCCTATAATTTGTACTTACAATCTGATCCTATGAAAAGCCTGTTATTCCTATCACCAGTTTTAATTATTGCTTTGTATTCGTGTGCCCCGGGCACTTCGGTTGAGAGTACCATGCGCATCATGGATGGTTATATCTTCAAAGAATCAAAAACTAAAGTATTCTACCTTCAGGATATGGAACCAGCGGCCCTGACACGGCTGGATTTTATAAATGAAATGGACCAAGACCTCTCATTCGATGACTTCGGACATGTCGAAGTTATAGGCAAGTACAATACAAAATGTGAGTGCCTTATCGTTGAGCAGATATTGCCAATACGGAAATTGCTGGTGTTAGAGCCTCCAAAGGACTGATGAGCTAACTTAATATAGCTTGATTAATGCAGAATCTGAATTCTGTGGCTTTCCGTTTTTGTTTTGCTTCTGAAAACAAGAATATAGAGACCTGCCTCATAAGAAGATACATCAATCGTACTTGACTTATCCAGTTTTTGCATCATCAATAGCTTGCCTTCGATGCTCAAGAAATGCAGCATAACATCCTCATTTGCCGATGAAC
>RFSX01000184.1 GCA_009923745.1 Chitinophagia bacterium | reverse complement strand
ATGAAGCTCAGTTTGCCACACTATCCCGATTAGCTGATGAAGCAGCGCCTGTAGAAGAAATCCACTTTACCCCAGGCGTTCCCTTTTTCGCCAAAGTTCAACTCAGCTTGCGATGGTAAAAACACAAAACACATGCCCTGTTGAATCTTAATGTGAACAAAATTCACATTCCGGGATTATTTATGGTATAAATTTTAAATGATGAAAATTCTGGCATTCGGGGCAAGTACGAGCAGCAAGTCTATCAACAAAAGACTGGCCCATTACACTGCAGGTCTTTTCAATGATTTTGAAGTGACAGCAATAGATCTTCGTGACTATGAACTTCCATTATACAGCGAAGACTATGAAAACGACAAAGGATTTCCCGAAAATGCCCGACGGTTTCATGAGCTTATCAAAAATCATGATGGCATCATTATATCACTGGCAGAACACAATTCAAATGTCACAGCTGCCTATAAAAATCTTGAAGACTGGGCCTCTCGTTTTGAAGGGTCTACTTGGAGAGATCGCAAGGTGTTTTTATTATCAACATCCAATGGTAAGCGTGGAGGAGCCGGCGCCATGAAGCTGACACGTGATATCATGCCCTGGCGTGGCGGTAATGTAGTTGCCCATTTCTCCTTGCCGGAATTCTCCCAAAACTTTTCCGATAATGACGGTATCCATGACGAAGATCTGAAAAGCCAGTATCTGGAGCAGGTAGATGCCTTCAGGAAGGCACTGCATGAAAACCAGGACAAGTCTTAGCCTCATTCCATCCTAATTGACTATCTTTTAGGGAAAGATGTTGTATGAAAAACCTTATCCCTATCCTATGGATGCTTTTGCTTATATTCCTGAGCATCATATTGGAATCACCTATTCCGGTAAAGCCACATGATTATGAAGGTTTTTCAGCCCTGAATGCAAAGAAGCATATGGATATAATGGCTTCAGAATGTCATTTCATGGGAACAGAAGAAAACCGGAAGGTCAGAGACTATATCCTTGGTGAATTTGAAAAGCTGAATATTCCTACAGAAGTATTCACCGGTTACTGTGAGCAAGCCTATGGCTCCTACAAACAAATCGCAAAAACCGAGAATATAATAGCCACCATAAAAGGAAGCGGCACAGGTAAAAGCCTTGTTTTGGCCGGACACTACGACAGTGTATTGAGCGCCCCTGGGGCTGCAGATGACGTGCATGCTGTAGCCTGTATGATAGAAACGGCCCGCTTACTGAAAGATGAAAATCTCAAAAATGATCTTGTATTCCTGATTACGGATGGTGAAGAACAGGGCTTATTGGGAGCCAAGGCCTTTGTTGAAAGCAAAGACCTCAGCAGTATCGGCATGGTGCTTAATTACGAAGCCCGCGGAAACAGTGGTGCCGGAATATTCTTTGAATGGTCCGAAGGCAATGCCTGGCTGGCAAAAGAGATGCGCAAAGCAGCAAGCAATCCCGTTGCCAGCTCAATGGCCTATGAAATATATAATAAGCTACCCAACGATACTGACTTCACGCACTTCAAGACAGCAGGCCTTAAAGGCATTAACCATGCTTTCATTGACGGCTTCAGTTTTTATCACAACCCGGCAGATACACCTGAGCGAATCAACATGCGATCCGTACAACACACAGGTGAAAACATGTGGCGCATGGCCATGCATTTTGGCAATGCCGACATCAGTGATATTCCAACAGACACCAACGCATCGTTTTTTAATTTCTTCGGACTCCTGGTGATCTATCCTGCAAGCCTTGATTTTATAATTCTACTTCTACTGCTTGCTGTTACCGGATTATGTTTTTATCGAGACCTCAAGACCGGCCTGTCAATCAAGAGCATCCTGTATCATCTCTTTATCATCATCATTTGCAGTATACTTTCCGTCGTGAGCTGCATAGGCCTGAGTTTTTTACTGTTTGATATATATCCGCAGTATGCACACTTTTATACGGGACAGTTTTACAATCACAAATGGTATATCCTGGCAGCCATCGGAATCGCCATTATTTTTTTAAAGCTCCTGAATTCAGACCTGGAGAATTTGAAAGCTCTGCAATCAGCTGGACTGACTTTATTATGCCTTATTGCTGTACTCAGCTACCTTGTCTTGCCGACCGCCTCGTATTTGATAGCAATCCCTGGGTTAGGACTCAGCCTTTATTACTATGCTTCACACTATCCCCTCAAGGATAAGCTCCTCAATAAAAACTATCTCAGATAC
>RFSX01000183.1 GCA_009923745.1 Chitinophagia bacterium | reverse complement strand
GGAAGAAGCTGATGGAACTGATGGGTGGAGGCAAAATCCTATTGCTCGGCAATGGCTACAGCAGCATCAACTTTGAAGATAATTCATACCCCTACCGCCAGGATTCAAGTATCCTTTACTATTGCGGTCTTAGTAAAGCGGGTTTGAACCTGTTAATTGATGCGGATAAGGGGGAGACTATATTATTTGGTGATGACGCATCCCTGGATCACCTTATATGGATGGGTGATCAGGAAAAACTGGCAGATATGGCAGCCAAGGCCGGCATAAATAAAGTCATGCCATCATTGAATATTTTTGATCACGTAGACAGTACATGCCATTACCTGCCACCTTACCGTTCAGCACATACCATCAAGCTGGAACAATATCTTGACATAACTGAAATCAAGCCATCGGTAAAACTGATTATGGCGATTTCTAAACAGAGAAATATAAAATCCGATGAAGAGATAAAATGCATGCATGAAGCAGCAAGCCTAACTGCCGCCATGCACAAAGAAGTCATGATCCATGCCCGCGAAGGCATGAATGAGTATGAACTCGTTTCACTCGCCTCAAAATTTGCATGGGACCATAATATGCGATGGTCATTTACTCCAATTATGACCACTCAGGGTCAGACGTTGCACAATCACAATTATAATGGTCAACTCCATGCCGGAGACTTGCTTTTATTCGATGGTGGCATCGAACACCCTTCAGGATATGCCGGTGATATGACTCGTACCTTCCCTGTCAACAGCTCTTTTTCAACCAAGCAAAGGGACATATACAATATAGTTGTCAAAGCCCATGATGCTGCTGTAGAGGCATCCAAAGCCGATGTATACTATAAAGACATACACCTCATGGCGAGCCAGATCATTGCCGAAGGTTTGACTGAGCTTGGCCTTATGAAAGCGGATCCTGAGGATGCCGTCATGGAAGGAGCTCACAGCCTTTTCTTTCCGCATGGCTTAGGGCATTTGATCGGCCTGGATGTGCATGACATGGAGAACCTTGGAGAAGACTTTGTGGGTTATGATCATACTATTCGAAAAAGCAGGGAATTTGGACTTAAGTCTTTAAGGCTGGGACGTCCTCTCCAAAAGGGATTTGCCATTACGATTGAGCCCGGCATCTATTTTATCCCTCAGCTGTTTGAAAAATGGAGGGCCGAAAAAATGCATGAGGAATTCATCAATTATGATGCTGTAGCATCCTACATGGACTTCGGAGGCATACGCGTTGAAAACGATTACATTATCGGTTCAAACGGAGCTCAGTTGTTGGGTGAAAAACTGGCTTATGATGCCGATTCAGTTGAACAGGCCAGATCATAAGTCATAACATCTACTGGGTATTGAACTGCATGCTGGTATAATCGGCATTGACGATGCGAGTGGTTTTTTCATCAATCTTTTTCATTTTCCACTCTGACTTTTTGCCGTCCTCCAGTCTTTTGGTTTCTGCCATCATAAGCATGCCATCCATTATATAATCCTCCTTGTCCTGGTAAAAATTGGGAGCAAAATGCTTAAGCATGGTGCCGAAGGCGTCATCCCAGTCAAAAGGCAATTCATTGGATATATACGCCTCGGATTCAGTCTCTGAAGTTTTGTATTTATAGCCCTGTGACCGATATCCTAATATTTTCTTTGTCTTGCTGATTTTCTCTACTTCAAAGTTCCTCTCCTCCATTTCCTCCTCCATGAGCTTTTCAGAGTACATAGACATAAAAGCAGAATTAACCGGAATAGCCATTCGCTCTTTCTTATTTTGATCATAACTCACCATGGCATCATTCTCAGAGTCGAATACAACAAACATCTTCTTATCGTCCTGCTCTTGCTCCATACCGAAAATATCCTGTGATGTGCTGACGAACAAATACATGGCTTTTTCATCTTTTGAGCCATAATCTTTCAAGGCGACCTCCAGCTTATAATCAAATACATACTCTTCAGGCAATTCAAGATTTCCCATCAGACCTTCCAGGAATGCATTCATTTTTTCGGCATTCTGTGGATCATAGCTCTCTCCTGTTTCAATCTCATAGGACTGGGCAAACAGACTGTCCATGTAGGGATTTATCGGTTTGACAGCCTCATTGGCCAACCTTTCAGAAAGCTCTTCAAGCAGTTTATCTTCTGCTTTCTGCTGAATTTTATCCATAGTTCGGTCCTTGAGCTTTTTAAGAAAACCCTGGCTATTGACATTATAGGATAGGAAAACAA
>RFSX01000182.1 GCA_009923745.1 Chitinophagia bacterium | reverse complement strand
ATTTTATCCCTTCTTTCTTCTTTTGTTATCCTTGTAATCCATAAAAATAAACTCGCCAAGGCCTTGAAGTGAGCTGTAAAAGGCCTTTCCGTTGTTGGCTCTGGTAAATTTATCTACAAACTGTACCAGGTATGGATCCCTAGCAATCATGAAAGTTGTTATTGGAATATTTAGCTTACGGGCTTTAACAGCCAATGACAATGTTCTGTTCAGTATTGTCCTGTCAAGGCCAAAAGCATTTTTATAGTACTTTTTACCTTTCTTGATGCAAGTTGGTTTTCCATCTGTGATCATCATGATTTGCTTGTTCGGATTCTTTCTTCTCCTAAGGATATTCATGGCCAGTTCGAGACCTGCCACGGTATTTGTGTGATAGGGGCCCACCTCAAGGTAGGGCAGGTCCTTGATTTCTATTTGCCAGGCATCATTGCCAAATACTAACACATCCAGGCTGTCCTTTGGATATCTGGTTGTAATCAACTCCGAGAGAGCCATGGCTACTTTTTTGGCAGGCGTAATGCGGTCCTCTCCATAAAGTATCATGGAGTGGGAAATATCGATCATAAGCACTGTGCTGGTTTGAGATTGGAAGAAGGTCTCATGCACTTCAAGGTCATTCTGTGTCAACTTAAAGTCATCAAGCCCGTGATTGATCTGGGCATTTTTTAAAGACTCAGATATAGATATTTTATCCAATTTGTCACCAAACTCAAAAGGTTTGAGTTCAGAGGTGAATTCATCGCCTTGACCTGCGGAGGTCGTATTGTGTTTGCCGGGTTTAGACTTTTTGAGTTGGTCAAAGATTTCATCCAGGGCATGACGACGCAGTGAGACTTCCATTTTCTTTGTAGGCGTCATTGGCGTAAGCCCTTGCCCCTGCCTGTCCTCCTGTATATATCCTTTGTCTATGAGGTCCTGGATAAAATCGGCGATACCGTAGTCGTCGCTGGTAATGTTGTGCTGTTTGTCAATTTCAGTCAACCATGAAAGTGCTTCGGAAACATCCCCGGAAGTATGTATAAGTATTTCCTTGAAGAGCTTGAGCAACTCCTCAAATGGATCTGATTCACCTTGTGGTATAAATCCGGAAAACTTCCAGCCTCTCATAATACAGGATTATAGACTTTTTTCAGTCAATCGATTAACTAACGTCTGAATACCTGTAATGTTTGTTTCTGTTAAGTCTTACTTGAGACGGAATGTGCCCTTACCTACTTTGTAGCCATTTTCAAATATCTCTACAGTATAATTGCCGGAGCTCAGACCGAAGTTAGGCGTCCAGTCAATGCAGGCCTGGATCTCCTCATGATTATACTCGACTATACCTGAGGTCGAATACTTTATCGTTTCTCCGGTTAGCTTATTGGTAAGTTTTCCTGAACCCAATTCTTCGACATACAGCACTTCGCCAGCCGGGTTGGTAAAGCGCACATAAAACTCCTTGCCACCTGAAGGAGTCACCAGATTGGTTTCTGTTGTGAAACAGGTCCTTAGAATATCGACTCTTTTAGCACGGCTCCGCTCTTTGACTTTACCCTTGCCCCTGTCGTCCAGGGTCTTGACATTGATGTAGTTGATTTTTATGGCATTGGCCATGTCGACCTTGCTGGATAATCTTTGATTGGATTCCTTGAGCTTTTCCGATTGATTTTTCAAAATTCGGGATACAGAATCCATTTCTGTCATTTTGGTTCTGTTGAGTTTAATCTCGGAACTGAGATTTTTGTTTTGAGTACTCAATTCGGAATTTTCTTCAAGTAAGCTCGCATTGCTTTTCCTTAGGGTATTGAGCTCTTCCAGGTATTCCTGCGCAAGAGCATTAAGCTTATCCATCTCGCTGCGCGCTTTACCCAATTCTCTTTCAGTCCAAATCAGAGTGCTGATTCTGTTTTTCTGCTTTGTCAATTCCTCCTTTTGGGAATCAATCAGATCATTCAATTCCTGGTTGTCACTTCTAAGTTCCTCCAGGTCTTGCAAGGCTGATTCATAATTTTGGTCCAGTTCTGTATTGACCTTTTCCAATTCAAGCAATTCGGTTTTTTTCTTGTTTAATTCTTTTTTTAATGAAGAATTGTTCAGTACCAATATCCCGACGGCAGCAATTAGGATAACGAGAGCAATGATTGCGACTAAAGATAAGTTGTTTGACTTAGGACTCATGCCTGAGGTTTTCTTAACAAATATCACTCTAAAAAAAGAGAATTAAAAGCATCACCGTTA
>RFSX01000181.1 GCA_009923745.1 Chitinophagia bacterium | reverse complement strand
CTACCCTGGTAGCAATAGGATGTGCTGTAGCAACGGCTGCAGTGTTATAGATTGCATACTTTTCATAATTCCTTTCCGAGCCGGCACAGGATTCAATATCCGATTTGGAACTGCAGGAATTAAGAAGAAAAGATGAAAAAAATACCATCAGTAACAGGGAGCATAAATTCGTATAACTAGCATATATGCCCAAGCTGAACTTAATTTCATGACTCTTTAAGAAGATATTCATTTACAAATAGAAAAAAGGATATATAAGTTTTACTTTTCTGTCAAATATTTAAAAAATTAATAGAAAATTATGGGCAAATTTCAAAATTGCTTGGACGCCTATGAGAAAGAGTTCAAAAAGCTCGGTTTAAAAGATACTCCAAAACTTAACAAAGGCATCAATGATCTACTGAACAAATTGGATTATCAAACAGGATCAAATACAGAGCAATGTATTAATACCTGCTTACTAAGAGGTTTAGAAAATCTGATTTATACAGGTAAGACAGCAGTACTTTAAGAATAAAAAGCCGTATCAATTATGATATGGCTTTATTGAACCAATTCAGCTTTCAATGGTTTCCGGTATAATAATTTTCAAATGGACTGGATTGATTTAACACAATTGGAACAACTTGAACTCTTGCAAGAGAGATCCAACGAGCTTACAATAGCTATATTCAAACATAGCACAAGATGTGGAGTAAGCAGTATGGTGCTTAAAGGACTTAACAGGGAACTGGCAGGTATGGATACTGCAGGCATTGAATTCTATTTCCTTGATCTTATCAAATACAGGGATATATCAAATACCATAGCTCGTGTCTGGTCGGTGAACCACCAATCCCCTCAACTTATTGTTCTCAAAAATGGAGAAGTTATAAACCACGCATCCCATTATATGATAAGCGCAGAATTACTTCAGCAATCAGATCAGCTCAGTTGATTCAATCAGGTTTTCTATACATACCTGCTTGTAAACAAATTGAGATATTCGCCGGCTTCAATACTATCACTCAGTTGCAGCCCGTTAATAATCGATAATTCTTCCAAATCCCCATCGTGGACGCCCTGTCTCTTTAAGGTCGATTGCTGACCAAGTGCAATTTCCTGGCTTTAGGACATAAGTATAAGTTCTTTTTTGCCCGTGACTGGATTCTTAGAGCAAGAACTTAAAATACTAAGAGCGAAAAGATAAAACAATAGTAAACGGCAGGACAATTTCATTTTTTTATATTTTGTGGCTGTTGTTATAACTCTCTGTATTATTAAATTTAATACACATTGAAGCAGCACATGTATGATTAAGTACATGTAACGCAGAGAGACCAGATAAACTTACGCAGAGCGTGAATATTAAATCCAAAATCCCCTCATTCTTCACACTGCTCAACCTGAGCTGCGGATTTGCTGCCATCCTGTTGGCAGACCTTCACTTAAGCAGCATCCTTATATTAACAGGCATGTTCCTGGATGTAATTGATGGCTTGGCTGCCCGACTGCTCAAAGTACAGACCGAGATTGGAAAAGAACTCGACTCTCTGGCTGATATTGTATCCTTCGGCGTAGCCCCAGCCTATCTATATACATTTATAAGTCCATACGATCATTGGACCATGTATATCCCGTCATTTTTCATCCTCATTGGCAGCGCCTTGCGATTGGCCATATTCAATATCAGGCCAGATACTAAATACTTCACCGGCTTGCCCACACCGGCAAGCTCTTTCTTTCTCATTGGTCTATTTATCGGCGTCGAATTTGACAGTACCGTCATGCAAACCCTTATTGACCATCCTTCTATATATGTAAGTATTCCTATTATACTCATGCTTCTCAATCTGAGTAAGATCAAGATGTTTTCATTCAAGCAAATGGGGAAAAATATAAACTACAACTTGTTTATTCTCTTTTGTATCCTGACTTTTGCAATGTTAACTATGATCAACTATAAACTGTCTATGCCAATAGGTGTTATCATATACATCATATTGTCATTGATATACAGTTTTAAAATACATAAATAGAATACTCCATGGCTATCATAATTACTGACGAGTGTATCAACTGCGGTGCATGCGAACCAGAATGTCCCAATAATGCTATTTATGAGGGGGGAATCGAGTGGGCTGTTTCTGATGGCACCAATGTCAAAGGCAGTTTTGTTCTTGAATCCGGAGAAGAAGTGGATGCTGATGAAATGCAATCACCCGTAGAGGAAGATTATTA
>RFSX01000019.1 GCA_009923745.1 Chitinophagia bacterium | reverse complement strand
CCTTCATTCGATCGAGTCAGCCATACATTATCACTAATCCTGTCCTGGTTCTCTTCAAGGCTTGGATCAGAACCGTTCTCCTTTCTAAAGCTAATGCTGGGGCCTTCCCAAATTACCAGGGAAGGATCATTGGGATCGATATTATTTGGTGGCGTTTCGTCATCACTACATCCTATCGTACCAATAATAAGGCAAAGGGCAAATAATTTAACCAGGTAATCCATGGAATTTTTTTCATGCTAAACAAATTCCCTGAATAATGGTTGAGAAAACATTGGATATTATTCCTCTTCGTCTGTCTGTGTCAAAAGTCTCTTCGAGTCAAGGCTCTCAAACCAACGGATGACCTTTTTCATATCTTTCAGCGATACCCTGTCCTCATCATAATCAGGAAGAATGCTTTCAAAATATTCCTCGATGACATGAGACTCTGATTTGGGGCTTACTGGAGGCGTGTCTGCCTTTTTATCCAACATAATCTGGAACACATCACCAAGGGGGGTAGAATCTTCAAGAGTATAGATAGCTACAGTACCTAAAGGCGTGAATTGATGCTTACGTATCGAATAGAATTTACTTTTCCCTGTCTCAAGACTTTCAAGTACAAGACCATTGCTTCGGCTGGCTATAAGATTAAAAAGCCCTCCTTCTCCACTAACTGCTATAAAAGATTCCAGATTCATAATTCCGTTTGAGTGCCAAAATTAGCAATATGCCTACAATATCAACTCTCTTTTTTTATTCCATTTTTCATCACCTTGCCCTGCTGATCAATACTTTCATTATGGACGGCATTGATGTAATTTATGATAAACTCTTCGCTGAGCCCTGATTTTTTTGCCTGATCCTTAGAATGCTTAATAATTTTATTCCATCGCTTGTCCTGGTAAATGGTCATATTGTTTTCCTTCTTATAGGCTCCAATATCGCGTGCTATTGACATCCTGTTGGCGAGGAGGTTGATGATTTCCTCATCAATATGATCGATGACTTCCCTCATCTGCTCCAGCTTGCTTTGCAACCTCATATTATCCTGGTAGTCATGTCGAAGCTTCATGTCAGTAATCATAGCTCCAAAAACTTCAGGCGTGATCTGCTGCTTGGCATCACTCCAGGCATTATCTGGATCTATATGGGACTCAATCATTAAGCCATCGTAACCGAGGTCCATGGCTTTCTGCCCCACATCCTGTAAAATATCTCGCCTCCCGCATATATGACTGGGGTCACATAGCATCGGAAGCTCAGGGTTAAGCCTCATAAATTCGATGGCTATAGACCATTGAGGCCTGTTGCGGTAATACTTTTCACCAAGATTAGAAAAGCCACGATGGATTGCACCCAGTTCACTCAGGCCAGCCTTACGCAGACGTGCTATAGCTCCATTCCATAGCGCCAGGTCAGGATTAATCGGGTTTTTAACCAGAACCGGAATATCCACTCCTCTCAAAGCATCAGCAATTTCCTGTACTGCAAAAGGATTGACTGTAGTTCGTGCCCCTATCCAGAGAATATCAACTCCAAACTCAAGGCACAACTCAACATGTAATGCTTTGGCCACCTCTGTAGTAACCGGAAATCCTGTCACCTCCTTGACTTTCTGAAGCCAGGGCAAACCCTTTGCTCCCACCCCTTCAAAACTTCCAGGACGCGTTCTTGGTTTCCAGATCCCTGCCCTGAAAATATCTGACTTGGTGCTTGCTTTCAATCGCCGTGCCGTTTCGATCATTTGATCTTCCGTCTCAGCACTGCAGGGCCCTGCTATAACAATAGGGCGCTTCTCCTTTGTCAACCAACTTTCCCGCTTTACGCGTATGTCGCTTTCTTCTGCCATTTTTACACTTCGTAATTTATAACAATTCACTGGCTTTTTGTTCAGTATTCAGTTTGATACCATTCAACACTCTGCTGATATCATTGGCCCTGACGATGGCATCATACATGCCATTAGTATCAAGTTGATCAAGCATATCCTTGAAGTTTTGAACATGGTCGACACAAGAATCAATGCATCATCATCGGATCGTTCTGCCCCGCAAATGATATTCTTTTTCCCTCTGAAAAGATTAAGATGGGTCGCCTCGGGACCTGAAAATTCAGTATCTGCCAAAGGATGCGCTGCCACAAAACGGTGTCTCATTGTGTGCGCAGCAACGGTCTTACATATTTCATCCTTCGTTGAGCCCACGTCAAACACTATGTGGTGAGCCCCTATTCTATCCAGTACGTCAATGGCAAGAGCTTGTATCTTATCCGCAGGAACTGCCAAAATCATTTGCGTACACCGATTTATCGCTTCATCCAAAGATAGTGTTGATCTGACAAGCCCCAGTTCAATAGCCTTCGATACATGGAGTTCAGAACTGTCTATACCATAGACTTCAAATGGGCTTGCTTGCCGGTTTAATTCTTTTGCAATAGACCCTCCTATTAGTCCAAGTCCGTTAACTGCCGTTTTCATATTCCTGCTTTATCAAAAAAAAGTCCGGCAATAAATACCGGACTCCATGTAATTTATACTTTGGATACTGACATCATACTAGAACCCGGAGCAAGCCCAGTAAGAACTCCAATATGTATATACAGTAGTATTTGTTTTCACAAGGGTAATAAGCATAAGTGCTTTAGAAGTAAAAAACAATATCCAATTATTATTACTATCAGTCAATCAATTACCATCCAGTCCAGGCTCTCTTTCCAGGAATTCATCATATAAATAGCTGTGTCTGCTCTCAAGCGGAATATTGTATCCCCTGATGAAAAGATATTTAATATCTGTTTTAGGTTCAAAGGGGTCACCATCTGCTACAAAAAGGTTGGCAATTTTATTTCGTTCCAGAGAACCATATTTATCATCTACTCCAAAAATCTGTGCAGGCATGATGGTTACCGCTTTAAAGGCCTCTTTCCATTCCATCCCATAGGCTGCCGCAAAACCGGCATTGAAAGGAAGATTTCTGACATTCTCTGTTTCATTGGTACGGATGGCCACGCGGACACCGGCTTTTTGCATTTTCCCGGCATTGCTGTAAGCTACATCATAATGATCCGAATTCCTTGATGGATTGTTAAGCACCGGGCCTGTAATTACAGGCACATCATATTTTGCCAGACTGTCTGCTACCAGGTATCCTTCAGATACGCCTGTAAGGATATAATCAATCTCCTGCTCGCTGCCCCATTTGATAGCAGAGAGGATGGCTTTCCTTTCATTCACCTCAATGAGAAGTGGCATTTCCTTATTGAGCACGGGAACCATGGCTTGAAGCTGTGGGTTATAGTCAGGCTTCTTGCCGCCAGCGATGATTTTATTGTAAAGCTTTGCTTTGTCCCAAAAATCCTTGATCTCATCCCATTGCTTCTTCTCGGCTTTTTTAATTTCATCCTCTGACCGGCTGTCCCACCATCCACGTCGCCCCGCTGAAGGGAAATTAAAAACAAGACCTTTGAAACCTGAATACATCTGATTTGGTGTATAGCCCAATAAATCTATCATGGCCGCTGTTCCTGGAAAACGATCGCCTGAAGGTACTGTCAAAACTGAAGTAACACCATTGACCCTAGTAACAGGAATAGATACAGAATTAGGGTTCACAGCAGTCAGGGCTTGCATTTGTGGTGTATAAGTACCTATTTCATTGTGGTCCTGTGTCAGGGATATACTACCTACTTCACCAAGCCCAAGGCGAGTGCCGCTATCTATCATACCAGGAAAAACAATTAGTCCATTGCAATCAATGCGTTGGGCTGTCGGATGATCGATGTTTTCCGCTATTTCCTTGATCAATCCATCCTGGATTAAAAGATCTGCCTTTATTCTTCCATCGTCCATCAACTCAAGTTCCCCTCCTTTCAAGAGGAAAATACCAGCCTCAGCTTTGTTGATTTGCTGCCCATACAAGCCTGATGGTAAAACAAAGGCCAGTATGGCAAATATTAAGATCAGTTTATTCATCTTTAAAGTTTACTTGTCAAACAATAGTTCATTCAATCCCTGCAGGCAACTGTCATCATGCTCATGATCAACAGCTTCCATAAACGCTGGCATAGTTTCATTGGGATCCACCTCAATACGCATGTCTGCCGGATCTGAATTGATATCAAATCGGACTACACCATCCACAAAGGTCATTTGGGGGATGGCATAAACTGACAAGGGATGCTTATCGAAAATGACAACATCACCATCCTTACCTTTCTCCAGTGATCCTACCCTGTCATCAATCCCCAATTGAATGGCTGGATTAAGGGTTATAAGCCTTAGGGCCTCGTTATCCGTAAGACCTCCATATCTCTGTGACTTGGCAGCTTCGTGGTATAGGTGGCGTATCAATTCCCGGGAATCAGAGTTGATAGAAGTTATGACACCATTCTTTGTCAGAATAGCTGCATTGTAAGCCGTAGAATAATATACTTCAAATTTATAAGCCCACCAGTCCGAAAAG
Organism: Chitinophagia bacterium; assembly: GCA_009923745.1. GTDB lineage: Bacteria > Bacteroidota > Bacteroidia > Chitinophagales > Saprospiraceae > RFSX01. The sequence goes on along the minus strand of RFSX01000019.1, from coordinate 13,575 downwards.
ACAGAGGCGTAGGCACCGAATTCTGCCAACTCAGGAGCTACCTTAAAACCTTCATTAACGTGTTGAAAACATATCTTTTCAACACCAAAGTCACGAAGCACATTCATCAACATAAGAATTTCGTCCGCCCTGTAGGAATGGCAATGGATCATAAGGTCTCCTTTCAGAATATCGGATACTGCCTCCATTCTTATATTGTACTCAGGAGCCATATCCGATTTGCCATTGTCATAATCCTCCCAGGCTTTCATGTATTCCTGCGCTTCAGAGAAAGCATTTCTGAAAACCTGCTCAACGCCCATACGCGTTGCTGGCATTATACGGCCTCCTTCACCATGGACACGCATAGGGTTCTCTCCCAAAGCAAATTTAATCGTACGCACAGCCCCCTCCATTCTCATCTCTTCGGGATTCATGACCCCCCATCTGTGTTTTATTGTTTCACACTGTCCTCCAATCGCATTGGCAGATCCATGCATGGCATGAGAGATGGTTACACCCCCAGCCAATGCTCTGTAAATATTTATATCATAAGGATCAAGGGCATCTCCCACCCAAACTTCGGCTGTGTTCGGGTTGGTCCCTTCATTGACAGCATCAATAGCAATATGTGAATGCGCATCGATTATGCCAGGCATGACATACATACCTGTAGCATCTATTGTCTTCACGTCACCTGTTGAAATGTTTTTACCAATTTTATCAATCTTGCCATTTTTTATCAACAGATCTGTATTCTCTTTGACGCCATCAGTAATAGTGATAAGTGTTCCATTTTTTATCAGAACGTCCCCGGTCTCCGATTGGGCAGAGATTAACCCAAACACAAAAAAGACAAAGAAGTATATATGCAGTGTTTTCATTTCAGACTAGTTTTCAGGTGATGAAATTTTAGACCCCTCAATCGGGAAGGATCCCAATTGGCCTATGGTGGCCGTTCCGTTAAAACTGTCCTGATCTATATCCAGGGAGAGTTGTACGGGAAGGTCTCCATCTTCATAAGGAACTATCAATGACAAGCTAAGTGTGCCATATTCAAAGCTTATATCAGAACAAGGCCTTGGGTCATCAGGAGCAGCATCATTAATTATATTGACTTCATATTGATCAGCTTCTTTAGTAATGACGATTTTACCTGTATTCAGATCTCCCATGACGTCTATGCTGAAGCTCCAGGTACCCTCGATAGAATTATCTGAATTGGATAAAGCTCTTTTCTTCTTCCTGATTTCATATTCTTCAACATGGCCTTCCACTATACTGTATTTGATGGAAGATTCTTTGTCGAGATAGGGCCCTGTGCTCAAAAACAGGTTAGCCATCTTACCTTTTTCTAGGCTACCACAAATCTTTTCGAGACCAAGAATTTCAGCAGCATTGATCGTCAAGGCATTCATAGCGGCTTGTTCAGATAGCCCCGCTGCGATCATACGCTCAAGGTTAGCTTTAAGATCTGTCGCTTTGAAATCCATCATACTGAATGCGAAGCGGACATCTTTTGACTCCAATAGGGCCGCCTGGGATTCAAATTCCTTGATGCTTTCTTTTTTACGCTCAAGGAGAGCCTCTCTCCTGGGATCACTTTCTTCTTTCGCGGATTCTTCATTTCCTTTTTCTTTCTTCTTATCTTCTTTCACAGCATCTGGCAATTCTGTCGATAATATGATATGCATTTTATCCTGTGAGAGGGCCTCAATTGCCGGCTCAACGCGTCTTACATTTGAGAGTACAACATCATAGCCTAATTCAGACTGCAAAACCAGTGAACGGTATACATCCTTGTTGGATTGAGCATGCGAGAAAACCCTGCGCCTATTTTCCACTACAGGAACAAGTGCATCTAGAACGCTGTTCATAACAGGCCTCTCTTTGGATACAGGATCCAGAGCATAGCTTTTGTTATTGGCACTGTACAACTCCGCCTGCCGGTTCAACTCTCTCCATTTAGCCATAACGGCAATCACTGTTGAAGGGTAAACACCTCGCGCACCTCTGAGCTGAAAGAGGCATGAACTAGACTCATCAAGTATCATGTCTTCGACAGAGTCTCCTTTCAAGCTTATTATACATCCCTGACCTGGCAACATATTGCCTCGCGGGACAACATGAGAAACCGCAAATCCACTTTTTCTAAGAGCAGCAATTGATTTGTCATTAGCCTTGATATCCTTAAAGGCCATTTTTTCGGGAGTAATACCTGCAATATCATTGGGAGGAAAGCCCCTGAATTGGACATCTGGCCTCTGCTGCCTGCGTTCCGGTTGAGGAATACCCGTATGGGAAAATGCGTCTATAAATGCGCTATACGCATATATGGAATCTCCTTCTATAATTCGGGCATCAAATGGCGCTTCCATTGCCGGAGCTATATTCTTGATAATGCCATTATCAATGAGAATGTCGTGAATTAAGAAGGTATCCGGATTATATTGTTTCAGATAGACATCATTTATGAAGATCTTTCCCGTTACATCTGGAACATTGTTATAATCCGTTTGTGCGAGTCCCGGTTTTATCAAAATAAAAACCGAAACAATCGCAAAGAACAGTTTTTTATGCATCCGTTTCTGAATTTTGGCCAAATATAATGATAGACATTAAAAACAAAGGTCTGGTTCATAAGATTAGATCAATCTTCTCTGAATTGAAGAATATGCAAAGGTCAAAGATTCATTAAAACCCTATAAATCTATTATATTATGATTTTTTTTAATTTGTAACTTTGTGACATGGCAAGCAAAAAGGGTAAAAAGAACACACCGCAAGCTGCAAAAGCATCATCTGTTCCCTCTGGTTCATCAGCAACAGCTTTCTGGTCTGCCAAATGGCACATGATTATCATTTTCGCTTTGGGGTGCATCCTGTATGTGAACACACTCGGACACGAATATGCGCAGGATGATGCCATCGTCATCTATGATAATATGTTTACCCAGGATGGCTTGTCAGGCATACCGGGGATTCTTAAATACGATACCTTTTATGGCTTCTTCAAAGAGGCCGGTAAGGCCAAGCTGGTTTCCGGGGGCCGTTATCGACCATTCACCCTGGTTATGTTTGCCGTCGAATGGCAACTGTTCGGAAGACAACCATTCATAGGTCATTTCATGAATATATTGCTCTATGCCCTCCTCGGCATAATGATATACAAATGCCTTATACTGCTATTTTCAGTCAAATCTGATGATAAGAAAATGCTGGCCTTCGCACTGATCAGCTCATTATTATATATTGCCCATCCAATCCATACAGAGGCTGTGGCCAACATAAAAGGAAGGGATGAGATCATGACCATGCTGGGAAGTGTATTCGCACTATGGGCCTTATTCAAATACGATCGAAAAGCAGAAAAAAAATGGTTGATATCTTCATTGGGAGGCTTCTTCATAGCCTTGATGAGTAAAGAAAACGCTATTACTTTTCTAGCCATAGCTCCAGCAAGCTTCATGCTATTCAGGGGCAAGAGCTTTGCCTCAAGCTTGAAGAAATCATGGCCACTCTTTGCTTCGGCCATACTCTTCCTTATAATTCGTTTTTCAGTATTGGGTATGGACTTCGGAGGAACACCCAATGAATTGATGAACAACCCGTTTTTGAAACTTGCCAACAACAGCTATATTCCATTTACGCCATCAGAAAAATATGCTACTATATTTTTCACCCTTGGCAAATACATGCAGCTGATGTTCTTTCCTCATCCTCTTTGCCACGATTACTATCCGCGTGCTATAGAGATTATGAGTTTTGGCAATTGGCAGGTGTGGCTGAGTGTCTTGCTGTATCTTTTAATGACGCTGGGCGTATTTTATTTTTGGAAAAGAGATCGCTTCCTGAGTTTTGCCCTCATCCTTTACCTGGCTACCCTGTCGATCGTATCCAATATAGTATTCCCGATAGGTACCAATATGAGTGAACGCTTCTTGTTTATGCCATCACTGGGCATAGTCCTCGTAGTAGCTCGTTTGATGACCAGTTACATCCCAAACTTAAAAATACTGGGGGCCTTGACTATCGTCATGGTGATAGGCCTGGGTGCCAAAACAATTGACAGGAATCGGATCTGGAAAAATGATTTTACCCTCTTTACCAATGATGTAAATGAAAATACACGCAGTGCAAAATTGCTGAATGCCGCCGGTGGAGCGCTCACTACAAATGCTGCCAGTATGCAGGACAGCCCTCAAAGAACAGCTTCCCTCCAAAAGGCCATTGGCTACCTTGAAAAAGCCTTAGAGATTCACCCTACATACCGCAATGCTTATTTGCTTATGGGAAATGCTTACTACTATCTTAGGGACTATGAAAATGCCGTTGCCATGTTTGACAAGGCACTTGCCATAGATCCTGAATTCAAGGATGCACTCCAAAATCTGCCGATTGTACTTAGAGATGGCGGTCGTCATATGGGACAGAATCAGAATAACTTTGTTAAAGCTCAGCAATGGCTGGAGCGATCATATTCAATGAATCCTGATGACTATGAAACCTGCAGACTGCTGGGAATCACCTATGGCATCCAGGGTATTCATAATAAAGCGATAGAATTTTTTCAGAAGGCTATAGCATTAAAACCAAATATTGCTGCCAATTATGCAACGCTGGGTACTGCTTACAGAAATGCGGGACAGAAAGATAAAGCCAGGGAAGCATTCAACAAGGCGCTTGAACTGGATCCTAATGCTCTGCAACACCTAACAAATTAATTTAGATCTAAGCAGGATTATGAAACTGAACCTCCTTTCTCTATTCACCATCATACTAGCTTGTCAAAGCCTCTCTGGGCAGGAAGTCAGAAACAGTACCTGGGTGGATTCAGTAATGATGCACATGAGCCTTGATGAAAAGATAGGGCAACTATTTATGATACGTGCACACTCTGATTTGCCGCCAGACCATATAAAAAGTGTCGAAAAACAAATCGAAAAATATCATGTCGGGGGACTGTGCTTCTTCCAGGGGACGCCCGAAAAGCAGGCCAAGCTGACCAATCTCTACCAGAAAAAATCAAAGCTGCCACTTATGATAGCCATGGATGCTGAGTGGGGCCTGGCTATGCGACATAAAGCATCTGCTTTATCCTATCCCAAACAGTTGACTCTCGGCGCCATCAGTGACAACACCCTGATCTATGATATGGGTAAAGATATTGCGAGACAGCTCAGGCGAATAGGCAGTCATATCAATTTTGCACCGGTCGCCGATGTAAATAATAACCCGTCAAATCCTGTGATTCATAACCGCTCCTTTGGCGAAGATATTTATAATGTGGCTACCAAATCCTACGCGTATATGAAAGGCCTTCAGGATAACGGCGTTATGGCTTGCGCCAAACATTTTCCGGGTCATGGCGATACGGATGTAGACTCCCATTATGACCTTCCCCTGATCAAGCATTCGAAGAATCGGCTTGACAGTCTTGAGCTGATGCCTTTCAGAGTTTTAACGCAGCTGGGAGTTCGATCCATGATGTCGGCTCACCTCGCTATTCCCAGCCTTGATGACAGGCCAAACCGACCAAGCTCTTTATCTAAGGGAATCGTGACAGACCTGTTGCGCGATAAAATGCATTTTGACGGTGTTGTATTCACTGACGGACTCGAAATGAAAGGCGTGGCCAAACATTTTGAACCCGGAGTTATGGAGGTTGAAGCTCTCAAGGCTGGAAATGATGTCTTGTTGTTGCCAATAGATATAGATAAGGCATTTAAAAGCATAAAGAAGGCCATTGAAAAAGCTGAACTGACGGAAGCCATGATTGATCAAAAGCTGAGGCGGATTCTTAAAGCCAAACAGTTCCTACAGCTCCATAAAGAAAGTCCATTCGTAGAAAATCCTGATTCCATTCCAGGCGAGATCAAAGACAAGAAATCATTGGCGTTGATTTTTAAGTTGTATGAAAAGGCTATGACGCTCGCCAAAGACGATAAAAATCTGGTGCCTGTCGCAGATGAACATATTAAGTCGACTGCTGTCATAGCTCTCGGGAGCTCCCCCAACAATTTCACTCAAAGACTGGAAAAATTCGGTATCTGCAATTTATCTGCTGCTTATAAGAATCAGCCCACAGAGATCTATGATAAAGTGCGAAGCTTTGATCGAATCATCATTTCTGTCCATGACATGTCTATTTACAGGAGTAAAGACAATGGTATAAAAAAGGAATACTTTGATCTCATCTACAAGCTCAACAGTCATAAAAATGTGATCCTTGTCCTGTTTGGGACGCCTTACGCCCTTGAATATTTTTCTGATATAGGCTGTGTCCTTATAGCCTATGAGGATAATCCCCTTGTTCAGGATGTAGCAGCTCAAAGCCTTGTCGGAGTAAATCGCATTACCGGTAAACTGCCTGTAGGCGTAAATGAAAATTTTCAACTGGGACAGGGCATAGACAGGGCAGGTTTGTTCAGGCTTGGCTTCGCAATCCCGGAAGCCGTAGGTATATCCTCTGACAGCCTTCTCGTTATTGACACCATTGTTCAGGAAATGCTTGATAAAAAAGCTACACCAGGTTGTCAGATACTGGCTGCCCGAAACGGTAAAATATTCTTTCAAAAGGCCTATGGAAAACATACCCCTGAAGGAAATACTGATGTTAAACTCAGTGATATATATGATGTGGCTTCTGTAACCAAAATAATGGCAACGACCTTATCACTGATGAAACTTTATGATGAGTCCAAAATCAACCTGTACGAAAAGCTGGTGCACTATATTTCAGAACTTGATACAAGTGACAAAGCCGAGCTTATTCTAGAAGACATCCTCGCCCACCATGCCGGATTACCAGGCTGGATCCCCTTTTATGAGCGGACACTCGATACAGATAGCCGCAAACTCAAAAGACTGAACAAATACTATCGGGAAACACCTTCCGACAGTTTTGACATAGAAGTGTGCCGGGGATTGTATCTCCGGTCTGATTGGCGTGATTCCATATACCACTTGATATATTCATGCGAACTTCGGGAGAAGAAGGACTATAGATACAGCGACCTTGGTTTTTATCTTTTTCAAAAAATCATTGAAAAACTAAGCGAAAAACGCCTGGACCAGTTTGCTCATGATAATTTTTACGGACCAATGAACCTTAAAAACACCATGTTTAACCCTACTGATAAGGTAGATGGCAAATGCATAGTTCCATCCGAAGATGATGATTACTACCGGGGCCGTATTCTCAAAGGTCATGTCCATGATATGGGGGCTGCCATGATGGGTGGTGTTGCCGGCCATGCAGGCCTGTTTTCGAATGCTCAGGATCTTGCTATCCTGATGCAGATGCTTCTGAACGGAGGTTCCTATGGAGGTCACAATTATTTAAAACCTCAAACCATTGAGCGTTTTACAAAACGCTATTATAAATCATCACGTCGGGGACTCGGATTTGACATGAAAGAACTGGATCCTGACAAAACATTAAATATGGCTGAGGAAGCTTCCAGTTTTACATTTGGACATCTGGGCTTCACCGGCATCGCCGTCTTCGCAGATCCGGAAGAAGACCTCATATATATCATGTTGTCCAACAGGACATATCCTACTATGAAAAATTACATCTTTGCAAGTGAAAACTATCGACCAAGGATACAATCCGTATTTTATAAGGCCATCATGGATAGTAAAACGTAATGCAGAGACTTTCATTTGATATAGCACGGCGATACCTCTATGGAAAAAAGTCAACCAATTCCATAAATATCATTACAGGGATATCAATCTTTGGAATCTCTATTGGGACGGCAGCACTTATTCTCATTCTCAGCGTATTTAATGGCTTTGAGCAACTCCTGTCCGGATTGTTTAACTCCTTCAACCCCGATATAAAGGTTCTCCCGTATGAAGGAAAGTATTTTGAAATCACCGATGAGACTATTCTTCAAATCCAGCAGATCGATGATGTTACAGCTGTATCAAAAACGATCGAAGAAGTTTCTCTCTTTGAATACAAAGGCTCGCGAGAAATTGGAACAATAAAGGGAGTCGATGAGGCATACCTCAAAGTAACTCAACTTGATTCACTTATTGTAAATGGGCGGTTTGTCTTAAGTGACAATAACATCAATTATGGCATAATCGGGGCCGGCCTGAGAAATAGGTTATCACTGAGTACCCGTGATCAGCTGACGCCTGTAACAGTCTATATGCCTCAGAAAAAGCAGAAGATTATAGGAGCCAAGGAATTTAAGGCACGAGAGCTCTACACTTCCGGTGTCTTCTCCGTAAGATCAGAAACAGACTACCAGTACCTTTTGAGTAATATTGATTTTGTTCGTGAATTGCTTGACCAGGACAATGCATGCAGCGCCCTTGAAATCAATCTCAATGATTACCAAAATGTAGAGGAAACTAAAAGGAAAATTGCACAACTTCTGGGCGATGGCTTTGTCATCAAAAACCGTTATGAACAGGATGAAACTTACATGAAAATCATGCAGATAGAAAAATGGTTCAGTTTCCTGATAGCAGGATTAACCATGCTTCTTATAGCCTTTAACCTTGTGGGTGCTTTATGGATGATTGTACTGGATAAGCAAGGTGACATCTCTGTCCTCAGGGCCATGGGATACCACAAGCGCGAAATAAGGCGACTGTTCAGCTACCTGGGATTATTGATTACCTGCATTGGTATCCTTCTCGGATTTCTATTAGCACTAATAGCTTATGTTTTGCAAAAAAACTATGGCATCATAGCCATACCGGAAGGCTTTTTGATCGATTCCTACCCTGTAAGTCTTCGTTTAGGGGATTTTCTGATAGTAAGTGTCACCGTATTATCAATTGGCTTCTTGGCCTCAATCCTGCCAGCAGCAAAAGCATCCCGCAGTGCCTTACAACTAAAATCCGCCGTTTAAAATCTGTAAAAAAGCAATGTTTACAGTCATTTCAGGATTATTTTCAAAAAAAATCCCTCAAAAGCACATTTTGGCAAGATATCTGCAAGTATAGAACTGTTCAGATTATTGGAGAGGAATTCTTATGTGTTAAGATCTTCTTCAGGCCGGTTCGTAGGGGGAAAACTAGGACCGGCTTTTTTTATGGCCCTTACAGGCCTCTCTTCACTATCTTCCTGCCTTGACAATTTAGCTGCAAGTATCCTGTATTCACTTAATGCCATCAGGTATATGAAGGCAGAAATAACGGTCAGGGCATAATGCCTCCCTACAAAAGCTATAATAAAAAACATCACAGCAAAGGCACGTCCAATTATTGATGCCATGTAAGTAGCTCTAAGTGAGTCAAATTTCAAACTCAATACCGCTCTGAGAACACGGCCACCATCCATTGGAAAAGCAGGAAGGAGATTAAAAAGGAAGAGAAGTACATTTATAAAAAGAAGGAAATATAAAATTGCCGGAAAGCTTAGGTACGCCAATGCCGAATAAGGCTCAAAATTCCAGTCACCAGCAGCTATGAAATAGAGGTAAAGAAATAGAGTCAAAGCTAAAATAAAATTCACCATCGGACCTGCCAGGGCCACCAGAATTTCTTTCTTAGGAAAATCTTCCATCGCCTCGATACGCGCCAATCCTCCTACAGGGCTCAATATAATATCCCTCGCTTCGATATTGAGCCAGCGCGCAGCAAGGACATGACCCAATTCGTGCAATAGTACGCAGGCAAAAAGAAGTGCAAACAGTAAACAAAAGCTCAATAGCTTTGGAAAGGATAAGTCCTTGAATACAGACATGTATATCAACAACAAAACGATCAGTATAAAGCTCCAATGCAACTTTACGGGAATCCCTGAAACCTGTGCTATCTTGAATGAACGGCCTAGCAATTATATACAGTTAAATATGACTAAAAATAAAAATTACAAACATAAGCTCTATCCATCACTCAGGCTTCTATCAAAACTGTAGTAATGCTTCACAAGAAACCATGAAGACAGGAATAACAATCCCCCAACAATCATGTAGGCGTATACAATATGATTGTCAGTCTGGAAAAAAGCAATAGAAAAAATAAAAAGTAAAATTATCCTAAATACAACATTGGTAAGAAAGAATATACTTCCCGCCCTTCCAAAGAATTGGTTATCTACATTCTTAAACAGGTAAGTCATTCGCGCAATCCTCACACCGGCATTGCAAATACCTAAAAACATCATAAGTGCAAAAAACAGATATATTGAATGCGTTAATGATAATGTCAGAAAAATGGCACCAGCAAAAAAAGTCATGACAATGATGCCAAAAGGAATATTTATGTATCGAAAAACATACCGAATGATCAGGCCAACACATATTGCCCCCATCGAATAGGCTATTTTTGAATTGGCATACACATCACCACTTGCTTCAAGATGATTGCTGACATAGGAGACACCCAGGTAAAAGGCTTCCAACAACACGGCAAGGAATACCATGTAGGATAATATGCCAAACCAAAATACCTGGCTGTTTTGCTTGAGATACTCCAACCCAAATTTGAGTCTGCTGATTAAACTCCCTTGCTCTATTTTACGTGCGACAACTGGTGTAAACCGTATCATCAGGATAATAAAGAAAGAGATAAAATAGGTCATAGCGTCGAGGCTAAATATCTCATAGATTTTCCATGGAGCAATATCAAATCCCAATTGCCATTTAAAGCCGAGGATATTGAGAGAACCATTGCTTGTACCTTCCAGCAATAAGGTAGCTCCCGCACCCGCCATGATGGTCGTAATCTGTCCTACAATTTCCAGCAAAGAGGTAATCTTGTAGTAGGACTTTGCTTCAATAATCTCCTGAACAAAGGCGTAAAGGCACGGATAGTGGATATTGTAATTCAGGAAGGTCAAAACAAAAACGGAGGCCACCATAACAGGAGGCAGGGCACCCCGGGCATAACCCACCAGACTAATCAAAAGAAGAATGGCTCCTACTACAATATTCAATACAAGAAATATCTTCTTCCTGTTGTACTTATCAACTATTGAGCCACTGAAAGGCATCCAGAACATGGACAGGAAGTTGGTGACCAGGTATACTATACCAAAAAAGGCCAGTTTTTCATTCTGAGCAAAATACCATGGTATAGCAATCATACTCATACCCTGGGCAATCCCGGATATGGCATTGGCAACAAATATCAGAATGAGTGCTAAGCTGTTCAGATTGTGTGTTTTGTATTCATTTTTGTTGGTGGATCAACTCCATCATCGTCGCAAAATAGACGTATCGACCCCTGAATTGTTCATCCATAGCTTCAAGAACACGCCTCATAGTAGGCAATTTCTGTTGTATAAACAGCTCCTGGGATGCGTAGACAAACTGAACAGCAAAACTATGGTCACCATCCTCCTGCGCTGTCATTATGCGTTTGATATCACTGGATAGAATGACTTTACCGTCTGTACAGGATGGCAATACCTGCTTTGTCATTAACTGAATCCACTTTGCCGAATCATCTCCGGACATTTTAATGGTAAGATTAAATACAATACTCCTGGACATATTCTGGTGCTTATTGAATGTCGTCGCCTCGAAGTATACGATACCTCTTTCGGGCTTCAACGGCAAAACTGCTGTTGGAAAAATCTATAAACAGCTTTTCGTACAAGGCCATAGCTTCATCGGGGTTTTGCAACTGGTTTTCGTAAAGCTGGGCTAAAAGATATATCGCATTATCTGCGCGTATTTCTTCAGGATAGTCTGTATACACTTTCTGGTATAAACTGATGGCTTTGTCATAATCCTTCAGACGGACAAAAAGCTTAGCTTTTTGATATAAAATATCGTCAGCCAGACTATGCTCAGGATACAATGTGTTGATTGAATCCAGTTTGGAGAAGGCTTCATCGTATTTATTCTGTAGGGTCAGCAATTCAGCTTCACTAAAAATCTTGAGGGGAATGTCCGTGGTGTCAAGCCCCATATTATCCATTATGAACACAGACATATCAATGGCATCATTTGCAATAAGCCTGGATGTAGCCGCTTTCAAGATGTCAAACTGCTCTTGTGCCCATGCAAAATTTCCTGCATAATAATAGAGTTGGGCATTTTTGAATCTGGCCACTTCTCCCATGTACTCTTCCTTAAAATCTTTTTCAACCTGGGAATACAAAAGTGTTGACTCCCAAATGTCTCCTTGCATGAGATAATAATCAGCCAGGGCCAGCTTGGCATTGGCTTTCACATATACATTGATGCTTTCCAGCTTGATCAGGTCGTTCAATACAATGGAAGCAGCGTTCAGGTCATTGCGGTATAAGGCCAAAAAGTCTGCATATTCCTTAATCAGGTTTTGAGTTATGGTATTTATACCGAATTCATCTATGAATGATTCGTATTCGTTTTGCAATGTATCCAGCTCAGATTCTGTATAGTTGAAATCACTTGTTATGCTGTTACGCTTGGCTTTAAGCAAGGACCTTTTGGCCTCTACATACAAACTGTTATTGATGGACTTATTCTGCGCCACATATTCAAATGCTCTGATGGCTGTGTCATAGTCGCCAGCCTGGTATGCGATCTCTCCTATATTCTTGACCCTGAATCCTCCCTCATTATTCTTCCTGTCAATTGAGCGAGCTTGCCGAAAAGCTCTTTCATAATCGCCTTTCTCGATATAGACCCATTCAAGCAATTCTGGGTATATAAGGTTGTCCGGGTTATCTTGCATCTTAATAAACAGCTGCCTTCGCATTTCCTCGAGGTCTTCATCACTGTCGAGCTTGCGCTGGAAGTAGGTCTTATACCGCTCCAATTGATTGGGACTGTTTTCTGAAGAAATGATATAATACTTTATCATTTTAGCCGTGTCGCCTTTCCTGTTGTACAGATCGGCCAATGAGTAAGCGAAGATTTGTTCATTCCCTATGAGCCTGCTCCCTTTTTCAAAGGCTTCAATGGCCATATCGTATTTGGCCAGACGTGTGAAAGCATTTCCAAGATTACTGATAACCGAAATATCCGGGGGGATGTTAGCAATAGCCTGGCGATAGGCGTCCTCAGCCTCATCGGGTCTGAATTGTCTTTCCCTTACATTCCCCAAAGTGACATACAATTGCATGTGTGTGGGTTGCTTGTCAATTTGTCTCAGAATTTCAAGTTCGGCATTTTGATATTGGTCCAATGCCAATAATGATTCTATATAGCGTCCAAAATAAAAGTAACTGTTGGGCTGGGCATCATAGAGTCGTTTGTATATGCTGGCTGCCTTTTCATACTCACCGGATTGGTAGTATTCATTGGCCAGTCTTGAATCCTGAGAGAGCAGGATTGTTGAAATACAAAAAAATATAACAAACAGAATGTACCTCATTTTATAGTCTTATTGGGAATGTATAACGCAATATATGGCTTTTAGATTCTAAAATCCCCAGCTAATTAACAGCGCGGAACATAAAAAAAAAGCCCGCAATTTCTTGCAGGCTTTTATTTATACTTTTGATAAGATGATCTTACTCAAGTCTGAATTTCACCGGTAGTGTATAGAGAACCTTTACGGGTCTACCTCTCTGCCTGCCCGGTGTCCATTTTTCTGGGAGATTGTTCATAGCTTCAACTACTTGAGCAGCAGCTTCTCCACAACCTGCTCCGATATCACGAACTACCTTCACATCTTTCACAGCGCCTGTCT
>RFSX01000180.1 GCA_009923745.1 Chitinophagia bacterium | reverse complement strand
CTAAAAGTGCTATCAAGCCCGCAAGGATGCCTGATATGCCGCTCAGGGATATGAATCGCGTAGAACGGTTCATGATGTCTTTGATCTCTTTGAGATCGTCCAGATATTCTTTTGACATTACAAAGTACTTTGAAATACAAAGTAAATAAATTTCTTTGATAAAGTCTATATCAGCAGAAATAAAATCATGTACTTGGTACAAGGTTCGGATCCACAAATGCATAAACAAAAAAGCCCCGCTATTGTGCATAGCAGGGCTTTCCTTATCTGTGGTTTAGGCTTACATCATGCCACCCATACCACCACCTGGAGGCATCATAGGAGCAGGATTGTCTTCCTTAACATCGTTAATCACACATTCTGTAGTCAATACCATTCCTGAAATGGAACCAGCATTTTCTACGGCAACTCTAGTTACTTTAGTAGGATCTATAACACCAGCTTTTCTGAGGTCTTCATATACATCAGTCCTTGCGTTATATCCATAAGTACCTTTGTTGTTTAATACATTCTGAAGAACAACAGAACCGTCCACACCTGCGTTTTCGGCGATTCCTCTGATCGGAGCCTCAAGAGCTTTTCTTACGATCTGGATACCCATATTCTCATCTTCATTCGCACCTTCCAGTTTGTCAAGAGCTTTGATAGTTCTCACAAGAGCAACACCACCACCAGTTACGATACCTTCTTCAACTGCTGCTCTTGTAGCATGCAATGCATCGTCTACTCTGTCTTTCTTCTCTTTCATTTCCACTTCTGTGGTAGCACCAACATATAGGACAGCTACACCACCCGAAAGCTTGGCCAGTCTTTCCTGTAGTTTTTCTCTGTCATAATCAGATGTTGTGGTTTCAATTTGCTGCTTGATTTGGTTGATTCTGCCTTGGATGGCTTTCTTGGTACCATCACCGTTGACGATAGTTGTGTTGTCTTTGTCCACTGTGATTTTGTCACAAGAACCAAGGTGAGCCAGTTCAACGTTTTCAAGTTTGTATCCTTTTTCTTCAGAGATTACAGTACCTCCCGTAAGGATAGCAATATCTTCAAGCATGGCCTTTCTTCTGTCACCAAAGCCAGGTGCTTTAACGGCGACAACTTTCAATCCGCCTCTCAACCTGTTGACTACAAGTACTCCAAGAGCCTGAGAATCTACATCTTCAGCGATGATCAATAGGGGCTTGCCAGCTTGTGACGCTTTTTCAAGAACTGGTATGATCTCTTGTACATTACTGATCTTTTTATCATGGATCAGAATTAAAGGTTGATCGTATTCAGTAACCATGTTTTCACTATTGGTTACAAAGTATGGAGACAAGTAGCCTCTGTCAAATTGCATACCCATTACCTCTTCTACATAGGTGTCGGTACCTTTTGCTTCTTCAACAGTGATCACACCGTCTTTCGAAACTCTTCTCATAGCGTCGGCTATAAGCTTGCCTATTTCAGTATCATTATTGGCAGAAATAGATCCAACCTGCTCAATTTTATCGAAGTCGTTTCCGACAACATTGCTTTGCTTCTTCAATGAGGCGACAACGTTTTCAACAGCTTTGTCGATACCTCTTTTCAAGTCCATCGGGTTAGCCCCTGCCGCAACATATTTCATTCCGGCACTTACCATACCTTGTGCCAGGATGGTGGCTGTTGTTGTTCCGTCACCGGCAGCATCGTTGGTCTTGGAAGCTACTTCCTTAACCATTTGTGCACCCATGTTTTCAATAGGGTCATCCAATTCAATTTCTTTGGCTACTGTGACACCATCTTTGGTGATAGCAGGTGCGCCGAAGCTTTTTTCAATGACTACATTTCTACCCTTTGGTCCAAGCGTTACTTTGACCGCATTAGCTAGGGCATCAATTCCGTTTTTTAGTTTCATACGAGCATCTGACTCGAATGTTATTTCCTTTGCCATTTTTAATTCTTTTGTTTTTACTTAATGATTATTGGATTGTGTTCTTAAAGGATAACCAGGATGTCATCCTCTCTCATGATGAGGTAATCTTGACCCTCATAATTCATTTCTTGTCCGGCGTATTTGCCGTAAAGGACCTTGTCTCCTTTTTTTACTGTCATTTTGTTACCATCCTTACCTGGACCAACTGCAACGACTTTTCCCATCTGGGGTTTCTCTTTAGCTGTATCAGGTAGTATAATACCACCTGGAGTCTTTGTTTCTGCTTCAGCAGGTTTTACAACAACTCTATCGTTAATAGGCTTCATGAATCAATTGTATTTTATAATTAAAAAATGCGTTTATCTGTACACTGCG
>RFSX01000179.1 GCA_009923745.1 Chitinophagia bacterium | reverse complement strand
AAAATCTATCACAGGATTTTTTCCTATGATCTAAACAAACTGGATCATTTCAGGGACATTCATCTACCCCCTCCGGAATACGCTTAGTTTCTCCAATTCACTTGACCCTTAGTATTCAAAAGAGACCCTGCCGCGTTTTTCGGCAACACTATTACTAAAATCATTAAATTTCACTTGACATGAGTCCTAACAGTCAACTGTCTGTATTTAAAAATCTCAATTATGACATACCTGCAAGTATCGTCGTATTCCTCGTAGCCGTGCCATTGTGTTTGGGTATTGCCCTTGCATCTGGAGCGCCATTGTTCTCGGGCATCATTGCCGGTATCGTGGGTGGCATCGTCGTGGGTGCCCTTAGTGGATCACCCCTTGGTGTGAGTGGCCCCGCAGCAGGTCTTGCTGTGATTGTATTAACAGCTATCAACGACCTTGGTGCATTTGAAATTTTTCTTCTTGCAGTATTTCTTGGTGGCGCCATCCAATTGATACTTGGCTATTTGAGAGCAGGTATTATCGGGTACTATTTCCCAAATTCTGTAATCAAGGGTATGTTGTCTGGTATTGGAATTATCATATTCCTAAAACAAATTCCTCATGCCTTTGGCTACGACCATGATTATGAAGGCAGTTTGAAGTTCGCAAATCCTGATGGGCACAATAGCTTTTCTGAACTGTACTACATGCTTGGAGCAATAAGCCCCGGTGCTGTAATTATTTCTTTGGTATCTGTAGCCATACTTATCCTATGGGAGCAGAAATTTATGAAAAAGATCAAGATCTTCCAGATCGTCCAAGGTCCTTTAGTGGTTGTTACTTTGGGTATACTACTAAACCTCTTTTTCCAGGGCGGTGACTGGGCACTAAATACGGATCAGATCGTTTCTATCCCGGTTGCTGGTTCTATATCTGGATTCTTTGATCAATTCAGCTTCCCGGATTTCAGCCAAATACTGAATCCAAAGGTCTACACTATTGCCTTCACTATTGCCGTTGTGGCCAGTCTTGAAACATTACTATGTCTTGAAGCCACAGATAAATTAGATCCCTTCAAGCGTGTTTCACCTGCGAACAGAGAACTTAAAGCTCAGGGAGTAGGAAATATGATATCAGGATTGATAGGAGGGCTGCCGGTAACGCAGGTTATTGTAAGAAGCTCCACGAACATTCAATCAGGAGGTCGTACAAAGATGGCTGCCATACTTCATGGTTTTATCTTATTGACCTGTGCCATGGCCATTCCAAAAGTACTAAACCTTATTCCTTTATCCAGTTTGGCTGCTATCCTATTCCTAGTGGGTTACAAACTGGCAAAACCAACAATATTTAAAGAAATGTACAGGCAAGGATTTGACAGCTTTGCTGCCTTCATGGTTACTATCCTCGGCATAGTGTTCACTGACCTTCTGATAGGTATAGGTTTGGGGCTTGTTGTTGCTGTTATATTTGTTTTATACAACAATTATAAGAAACCTTTCTTTTTCGAAACAGACGATCATATAAATGACAAAGTCATTCGACTTGAATTGGCAGAAGATGTAACCTTCTTGAATAAGGCCAATATCCAAAGAGCCCTCAACAGAATTCCCGATGGATCAACAGTGATTATAGATGCGACTCGTACTGTAAATATTCATCAGGATGTCATGGATATTATTGACGATTTCAAGAAGCATGCTGAATACAGTGATATCAGTTATGAATTCCTTGAAAGAAAGCAAGATGGTGTAAAAGGTTCCACCATTAAAAAATTCGAGGAGTCCATGAAGAAAGTAGGAGAGAAAATGGAAGTAGATTATTCAGATAATTAATTAGCCTTTATAAAAAACATAAAAATGAGTGCAGGAAACAATGCGGTAACAAATGACCTCAACCGGTCAGTACCCTTTTGCGGCTGTAGTAAGTTGTATAGACTCCAGGATTCCAACTGAGATCGTATTCGACCAGGGTATCGGAGATATTTTCAACGCACGGGTAGCCGGTAACTTTGTCAATGACGACATCCTTGGCAGTCTGGAATTTGCTTGTAAGCTGGCTGGATCAAAACTGATCGTTGTTATGGGACACACGTCTTGCGGCGCTGTAAAAGGAGCTTGCGACGATGCCAAGCTGGGAAATCTTACACAAATGCTTGGGAAGATAAAGCCGGCTGTAGAGCAAACTGGAACGGCACATGGTGAAGCCCGAGATTCTTCAAACCTCAACTTCGTAAACAGGGTAGCCGAAGCAAATGTTAAGTTGACTATTGACGCCATTAGAAAACAAAGTCCTGTATTG
>RFSX01000178.1 GCA_009923745.1 Chitinophagia bacterium | reverse complement strand
TGCAAATCTTTACAAAGTTGATTTGAAATGAATGGATGATCGTTTCTTGTTAGATCTTAAATTGACTTACACAGATGAAAAAAACAATTTACTTAAGAGAAACCGACATTGAAAAATAGGACACACCGGTTATCAAGAATGAATTCTTCTTTGGCATAGACCATTTCGACTGGCCGGTCAAAATGAACTTCGTAAAAACTTTTGAACTTAGAGAAAAGAAAGGATTGAGCAATGAATTCAATGAAGTGATTTTGATGAAGCGCTGGTCATATCAAAGGCTAAATCACTCATGACCGATGCTGTAAAAGCTTGGGTATAGCCATTAATCCGTAACTTACTCGCCTTAAACTGTTAATCATGTACAGCCTTAAACATGGACTTCTAACAGGCTTGCTATGCCTGTTCACAATTTCTTTGTATTCACAGAATGAGGCTTTGTTTTCTGTCGAAAGTACACCACAAGCCATTCTCATGCCCACTCTGACAGAGACTGATCGAAATGCGATCAGCAAGCCTTCGACGGGACTGCTTATATTCCAAAACACAAAGCCCACAGGGTTTTACTTTTATGACGGCAGTCAATGGCTGAAAATTATAGATGGCAGTGCCTCTGTAGATGATAACGATGGTTCCTGTAATTTCTTTAATACCCACTAATATGAAAATGAATCATACATTTTGGATTGCACTAAGTCTTGCTTTCCTTTCTATTCAGACCTATTCTGTGGCTCAGTCGGATAGATTTGAGCCTGGTGTCTATAAATCTGCTGATGGAGACAGTCTTCAATACAGGCTGATGATCCCAGACTATAATCCAATCAGGGACTACCCTCTCGTTGTATTCCTCCATGGATCCGGAGAGAGAGGCGAGGATAATAAAGCGCAACTCAAGTGGGGCATCCAGCAATTAGCCTCTGATAACATGATGAAAAATTTCCCTTGTTTTGTTCTGGCTCCCCAATGCCCGGCAAACGGCTGGTGGTCCAATTATGAGAATCTTGCTGATGGACAACTCAGCCTCAAACCGGAAGCTGGTCAAGCCATGTCTTTAATGATCGAACTGGTAGAAAGCTTGATTATCGATCTAAATATTGACACGAACAGGGTATATATCACAGGACTTTCCATGGGAGGATACGGCACTTTTGATGCCATCATCCGCCGTCCAGACCTCTTTGCAGCAGCCATACCGGTATGTGGTGGTGGAGACATCTCTCAAGCCAAACTTATAAAAGACATCCCTATGTGGATCATTACAGGATGGCCATTATTCATGGTTGGCCGCCTACTCTGATCCCATGATATGGGCCTGGCTGTTCAGGCAGTCGAGGTAGCGTCAAGTTCTAAGTATTAAGTACTAAGACTAAGTAATTGCAAAATTATTCCATCCAGTTCCGTAGTACATTGTACTCTGTACACATACAAATATACTGACATTTTGGCATCACATTTCAACAAATACTGTCTTATTGTCATATAAATTTAACTTAGCTCGCACAAATTGGCACAAAAAGAGCGATGGAACAGGAATTGATCAGAGTTGAATAGAAATAATTTTTAAAAACCTTAAAACATTATAGCTATGAACCTAATAAGATTCAACAGACCATCAAACACAAAAACTTTCAGTCATGTTATGGATGAGTTCTTCAACAAGAGCTTTCCTGAAGTTTTCAACTCCGAACTCAACTGGAATACGCCTTCCACAAACATCAAGGAGACAGACACCGCCTTCACAATTGAAATGGCTGTGCCCGGCATTGATAAAAACAACATTGACATCAGGGTGGAGAAAGATCAGTTGATTGTAGAGTCCAAGCACAGCAGCGAGATTGTAGAAGAAAACGAGGATGATCACTATACTCGTAGGGAATTCAACTACAGCGCTTTCAGAAAGAGCTTTTATCTGAATGAGAAAATCGATGCAAACAAAATCGACGCACGCTACAAGGATGGCATCCTATATATAGATCTTGAGAAAAAAGACGAGGCCAAGACCAGGGAGCCACGCAATATCATTGTAAAATAAAATTGAGTTGGTGATTGATATGGAAAAGGGGTAAAGCGCTCTGCTTCACCCCTTTCCTTTTGATATATGCTTATTTCTTTCTGGATCTGCTCTATAGATTGCGATCGATTTTGGCTTGCCGCATAGTCATAGCTGAATAAACCGGCCTCGGTTGAATTTCCTCAATATTTTGAAGTGGCTTCACCTTATTATTTTCCATGATCTTTTGAATCTCAGCCATTTTTTTTATCCTGCTCTTTCTTCGTTGATCT
>RFSX01000177.1 GCA_009923745.1 Chitinophagia bacterium | reverse complement strand
ACGCTGAAATCGCACAAACATTGGGCATTTCAGAAAAAACAGTTGAAGGGCACATGCTAAAAGCCATAAAAAAGCTCAGGGAACTATTGGCGAACTGAAAAGCGCATTTGAATGAATATTGACAAGATCATATTAAAAATATTTCGCAAGTCTGAAAGTCTGGAAGAACTTGAAATGCTAGAGCAGTGGAAGAAAGAATCTGGTGACAATCTGGCTTTCATGCAGGCGCTAAACCTGGAGAAGTCAGACTCATATAAGGAGTTTGATAAAGAAAAAGCCTGGAGTACTGTTGATCAAAAAATGTCTGTAGGCTCGTTATCGTATCTAAGATATGCTGCCATGCTGTTGATCGCCATTGCAGCTGCTGCGGCTTCGCATTTTTATTCAAAATCCGAAGATCTTACATTTCCTGTTTACAAGAGCATGGACAAAGTCGAACACTACGTATTGCAGGATAACTCGACGGTTTGGATGAATAGTAACAGTACCATTGCCCAGATTTCAGATTTTAAAAAGCAACGTCTAATTGAATTCAGTGGTGAAGCGTATTTTGATGTCAGTCATCAGGAGTCAAATCCTTTCATGATCAATATCAACGAACAGGAGTTTGTCAGGGTTGTAGGCACCAGTTTCAATTTGAAATCAAAGGGCAACGATTTTGACCTTGTCGTATATTCAGGAAAGGTTGAACTACACAGTAAAAGTGGAATCATAGAACTTGAAAAGGATCAAAGAGTCAGCCGAGTCAATGGTTCTTATGTCAAATTTTCCAATGTTGATATCAATACCTTAAGTTGGAAAACTGGTGAACTCGTATTTGAGAATGTAAGCCTTGAAAAAGCTTTTGAGACTCTTGAAGATCATTATAATGTTGACATAGATTATAGCGCTATTAGCCTTTACAATTGTGTTTGGCGAACCAGAATCAGCAACCAGGAGCTTGGTGCGGTTCTCAATGAATTAGAAGAATTATTCTCAATGAAGTATATTAAGGAAGATAATCAAATACAAATTGAGGAATTACACTGCGATTGACACATAGATTATTCGTACTTTTTGTTTTAACCCTATCTTGCCTGTACCTTACAGCACAGTCAGAGTCCATCATTATACGACTAGGAGATAAGGATTATCAAAGCCTACAGGATTTACTCATTGAAGTAGAATCAAACAGCCCATACAGTTTTAGTTATAATGCCAACGCCATTCCCCTGGATAAGCCTGTCTCCCTGTTGTCAGAAAATTTATCTCTTTCAGAAATACTTGAAAATATCAGTCTGCATTTCTCTCTTGTTTGCTCAGTGGATGATAAATCTATGAAAATATTGCTGAGACCTCAGAATGCTCTAAAACTATATGGCCTGATCCTAGATGCATTATCCGGAGAGAGCATCATGGGTGCAACAATTGTGACCAATGATACCTATTTAGGCTCATCAGGAGAAAATGGTTATTTCAATATTGTCAGACCCTCACAATTCAATTCTGCAGAACTAAGTATTTATGCTATAGGGTATGACCCACAAATGATTGATTTGGGCAAGCTGGAAAAAGATAAGCTTGTCATACAGTTGATTCCCAGACAGGATATCGAAGTTATTATCAGACCTGGTGAAGAATTTGAGTTTTCAACTACAAATGCCATATCTGTCCAGGCCTTAAAATATCATTTCGGCACTGCAGGCAATAATGATCTTATACAAGCGGTGAAATTTAAATCAGGCGTATCACCAGGTTCTGAAGGCCAGAGCGGCTATATTTCACGAGGAGGAACGCCACATCAAAATCTTATCCTGGTAGACGATATGCCGATCTATGAAGCCAGCCATCTGGGTGGTCTTAGTTCAATTTTTTTACCCGATGCGATTAAAAGTATTGAGCTTTTTAAGTCGGAATTCCCCGCGCGGTATGGAGGGCGCGTATCCAGTGTCCTCGATGTCAGGCTTAAGGATGGAAACAGGAAAGAATTTTCCAGGAGTATAGCTGCAGGATTAGAAGGTATGACAGCACATCTGGATGGCCCGATATCCAGGAACACAAGTATCAATATAAATGGTCGCCTAAGTTGGTTTACTGAATTTGCACGACCGGTAGTTCGAAATTATACCGACGTTACAGATTTGAACCTTGATTATAGAGACCTGTATGCAAAAATCACACATTGGCTATCAGGTACCAGTCGAATAAGCTTCAGTACCTACCTGGGAGAAGATCTTGTAAGAATACTCAGAGATAAGAAAGATGATTTGAATACAGGCTTTAGAGATCTTAATAAAATAGAATGGGGAAACAAGTTTGCCTCGCTGTCCT
>RFSX01000176.1 GCA_009923745.1 Chitinophagia bacterium | reverse complement strand
TCATGCTGTCGTTAAGGATTTCATTTGAACGAATCACCTCCTTTATGGAGTCGTTGTATTCTTTGATATTCATGTTTTAGTGATTCCCGAAGAAAAAGAGCTTAGACTCTTTTTTTGAGAATGTTTTCAGGTTTCCTTCGTCCACTCATTTTTATTGGACGCTTCAAAAGGTTTGCAAATATCATGAAGACGAGAGACATGAAGGCAATTATAGCCTTTGGGATATACAATTGATTATGAATAGAAGCCTTATCGATGATAGCGGGAGACCCAAGCTTATTATTACAGCATTGACACTAAGCATAATATTGGCTTTGTTGTCAGCGATCGCTGAGAGATCGAGTTGATTTCTCAGTGGGGACTTGAATTGGGTCTGCGCACTTTAATTACTGGCAATCGTCAATGTTTCACTCTGATTTTTTCTAAATTCTATATTCTCTTTCATCCAGCTTTGCTTGTCGGTGATGGCCTTGTCTCTGAATACCAGCTTCTTCCTGAGCTGTTCTGTTGTTTTTTAAAATCAGTCTTCGCCCATGAGAACCCTCAGGATCTGACTAGCTGCTTCAGAAATCACGGTGCCTGGGCCGAATACACCCAGAACGCCTTTTTCAAAAAGGAAATCATAATCCTTTTGAGGGATCACACCACCTACAATAACAGCAATATCTTCCCTTCCTTTTTCCTTAAGGAGGCCAATCGCTTCTGGAACCAGGGTTTTGTGGCCTGCGGCTAGGGAAGAAATCCCCAGGATGTGAACATCATTTTCTATGGCTTGTCTGACTGCTTCAGCAGGCGTTTGGAATAGTGGCCCTATATCGACATCAAATCCTATATCTGCGAAGCTGGTGGCGATGACTTTTGCTCCACGGTCATGACCGTCCTGTCCCAGCTTGGCAATCATAATGCGTGGTCTGCGACCAAATTTATCTTCAAAGCGATCTGACAATTCCCTGGCTTCCATAAATTTTTTATTTTTCGAAATGACTTTGGAATAAGCACCACTTATGATTTTATTATTGGCGCTGTACCGTCCAAAAACTTTTTCCATGGCCAATGAAATTTCACCGAGTGTGGCTCTGGCCCTGGCCGCTTCTATAGCAGCATCCAGTAAGTTACCTTCAGATGTTCTAGCATAATCAGTAATGCGATTCAATGACTCCTGAACTCTGGATTCATCCCTTTCGGATTTGATTTTACCAAGTCTTTCAATCTGTGCCGTTCTTACTTTTGTATTGTCAAGTTCAAGGATGTCTATGTTTTCTTCATCTGTTACGCCGAATATATTGAGCCCGATGATTTTATCATCTCCGCTGTCAATCCTGGCTTGCTTTTCTGCTGCCGCTTTTTCGATCCTCATTTTAGGGAGCCCTAATTCAATAGCTTTTGCCATGCCCCCATGTGCTTCGATTTCCTGGATTATTTTCCAGGCTTTTTCAGCGAGCCGCTCCGTTAGATATTCAACATAATAGGAACCAGCCCAAGGGTCAACCACCTTGGATATATCTGTCTTTTCCATGATATACTTTTGAGTTTCCCGAGCTATTCTGGCAGAATAGTCTGTCGGCAGGGCCAATGCTTCGTCAAGTGAATTGGTATGGAGGGATTGTGTCCCCCCGAATACCGCTGCCATTGCTTCGATTGAGGTTCGTGCTATATTATTGAAAGGATCCTGAGCTGTCAGACTCCAGCCAGAGGTCTGCGAGTGTGTTCTCAGGGCCATAGACTTTGGATTCTTGGCACCAAAGGATTTAATGATTTTGGCCCACAGTATACGTGCGGCCCGCATTTTGGCAATTTCCATAAAATGATTCATACCGATACCCCAGAAAAAACTGAGTCTCGGTGCAAAGTCATCTATATCAAGCCCGGATTCTATGCCTGTCCTGACGTACTCCAATCCGTCGCTCAACGTGAATGCGAGTTCAAGATCTGCTGGAGCACCTGCTTCATGCATGTGATATCCGCTGATACTGATAGAATTGAATCGTGGGATATGCTGAGAGGTGTATTTGAAAATATCTGCTATAATCCTCATCGATTCAGCAGGAGGATAAATGTAGGTGTTCCTAACCATGAACTCTTTGAGGATATCATTCTGTATGGTGCCGCTTAGCTGATCCTGGCTGACTCCCTGCTCTTCACCAGCGACGATATAAAAAGCCATGACAGGAATAACCGCACCATTCATGGTCATACTGACTGACATTTTATCCAGGGGAATCTGGTCAAAGAGTATTTTCATATCCTCAACAGAATCAATGGCTACACCTGCCATTCCTACATCTCCTTTAACGCGCTCATGGTCAGAGTCGTATCCCCGGTGTGTTGCCAGG
>RFSX01000175.1 GCA_009923745.1 Chitinophagia bacterium | reverse complement strand
CATGGAATCACACACCGCCTGCAAATCGGATTTGAATATTTTAACATACCTGACGGCCTCCATGAATTGGGTGCCATCCAAACTATCTTTGGCACTTATAAGCGTATCGGCACTGAAATAGAGCGTATCCTTATCTACCAATTGCTTTACCAAAGGCCTTCTAGATTCGGCTATGGCCTTAAAATACTCATCCTTCTCCCTGTATAAGAATACATCCGATTCTATTTCCCTGTTGTCAATGGTGTCACGCCAGATGGCACCACCCATAACCTTTCCCAGGTCTGATAAATTGATATAATCAAGAGAATCGCCGGAGAGTATACCTTCTTCCATTTCGATTTTTGCTTCACCGCCAATTCTTACATCGCCTGTTTCCTGGTTGTAGCTAATAATTTCTCCTTCTATGAATTTATCAGCCTCTGCGTAGCTGGCATCACCTTCCAGTATGATGTCATTTGTTTTTTCATCAAGACTTATCTTTTCGGCTCTGGCCTCACTGACACTATCTTTTACATATGCGTCCCCATATAAAATTGTCAGACTATCAGCACCCGAGAAGCTCATGTGCTTAGACCGCGCCAGTTGATCTTTGCTGAAGTACACTGGATTCCCTGAAAAATAGGCGCGCTTATCCAGCAAGTCATAAAAGCCTTCCTCACAGTAAATACGCTTGTCTTCTTGCTGTATATACGTGGATGTAATAAAATAGGCTCTGTCAATATCTGTATCATAAAGCAATGAATCCGACTTGAAGCTTGTCTGGCCATCGATAGCTGTCACCTCTTCGTAAAAGTATGCTGTGTTATTTCGGACATTATACCTCGCGCGAAGGCTACTGAGCTTCAGATCCCGATTTATAAGAAGGCAGGTATCTGGAAATATGGCAAACTTATTTTCAAGATCATAGTATAGTCTCTCGGTAAACATCTTCTTTTCCTTGTTCTCAAGTACGACGCCATAAAACAGTTCCGCGTACTTGCTGTCTCCATCATAGTATAATGAATCTGAAAATATACGGATGGTATCATCCTGGATAATAATAACATCACCTATTGCCTGTAGTTGATTTTCATATAAGATTGCTGAATCACAAAACATAAAAATGCTATCGTGAATAACCCGAACATTCCCTTTCAGATATTGCCTATTTTTTTTGTCCTTGATCTCATTGATGGATTTGTCAGCATTTTCTATAAGTACCCTTGACTCAGATGTCGTGTCTTTACTTTCCTGCGCTGCAAGACCCAGGCTCCAGATGCAGATCAAGCCTGTAAGTAAAATTTGTGGAATGCGTATGACTGTTGAAAACCCCATTCAATTAACCTTCCTTGTAGTAGACTTTCTTGCGCACGGTATTGGGTGGCATATGGGTCCCAAAATGCTGCACCCAATACTTACCATATCTGGCCATACCCGTTTCCTTCATGCGTGGATTCATCAGCATCTTGCAATGCGTTTTACTCTCAAGCCAATCCAATATCGTCTCATTAAAGCTTTTTTGTCCCTCGGCAAGGTTTTCGCCGGCAAATTGCCATTTGTACCCAGCTGCATCCAGTCTTTGACCTATATCCTTGCCATCTCTGGATTTGTGGGAAAAGTAATTGTACCTGGACATTTCCAGCGCATGCCTATAGGCTGTGCCTTCCAATACATTATTCCATTCCAATGGGTTGACAGGTGCCATATATTCAGAACCACAATAACAACCTTGAGACCTGATTTCATTCACTTTTTGCAAAGCGTAATCCGGATCAAAATACTTTGATGGTGCACAGGCACCGAGTATCATCCAAACGGTTGAGGCTATTGTTAAAAACAGCCCATTTTGCGATATGTATTTTATAAAAGAAAAATCTCTTTTTGTGTATTTAAATACCATAGCAGTACAGCTAACGTTTATTAATAATTACCCTCTCTTAAACTTTTAAAAGATAAAAAAGCAATCATTCCTGCCAAATTCTCATGGAAATATAAGCTCAATAGAAGAAGTATGAAATAATTCTGAAGAATAATAGCTCTTTTATGCTTAAAACGGCTCATTTACTGATATACATATAATAACACCCAATCAACTTAAAATCTTGTAATTAGATCATTCAATGTTTAAACATTGTTCTTGAAGATTTGTTAATCTCTTGTCAATGCCAGATAGATTCTTGTAAATGTCCTATCCTGCCCTGATTTTTGAATCAAATTCAACTGAATGAAAATCAAATTCGCACTAATACTTTGTACTCTGCTGGTAGATTTAACAGTATCGGCGCAGAGACCTGGTACGGCCAGCAAAGTAGAACTGAGTGCTACTGTAGTAGATGGTGATACGGGTTCAGGGCT
>RFSX01000174.1 GCA_009923745.1 Chitinophagia bacterium | reverse complement strand
TTAGCTTTCTTGTCAGTTTTGCAGTTGTTCGATTTTTCCTTGAACGGTTTATATTCAGAAGGATTAAGTTGGTTTATAAAGTCATCAGCGAATCCAAAGACTCCTTGAAGGATGCTCCTGGGCTTAATAGCACAAATACGACACTGGAAGATGTCAACGACAAGGTGACAGAATGGGCTGAAGCTGCAGAAGAAGAGATATCATACCTCAAGTCGCTGGAGGATTACAGGAAAAAATTTGTAGGTGATATATCGCATGAGCTTAAAACCCCGATCTTTTCTATTCAAGGTTATTTACATACTCTTCTTGATGGCGGCTTATATGATGAAAGCATCAACAGGAAGTACATTGAACGAGCTGCTTCCAATGTAGAGCGTTTGCAGATGATCGTCGAAGATCTGGAAATGATCAATAAGCTCGAATCAGAATCCGAAGAACTGTACATTGTAGAATTTGATCTGAAAGAATTGGTGTCAGAAGTTTTCAGAGACCTTGAAATCATTGCCAATGAAAAAGCCATTAAGCTGCTCTTCAAGCCCGGTGCCGACAAGCCATTTATGGTTGAAGCGGATCGGGAAAAGATCAGGCAGGTGCTCGTTAATCTAATTATCAACTCGATTAAATATGGTAAAGAGGGTGGTATCACTAAAGTGAGTTTTTACGATATGGATGAACTGGTTCTGACAGAAGTTTCTGATAATGGTGTCGGTATTATTGAAGAACACCTGAAACACGTATTTGACCGATTTTATCGTGCCGATAAAAGCCGTTCAAGGAATGTAGGCGGTTCAGGCCTGGGCTTGTCCATAGTTAAACATATCATGGAAGCGCATAAACAAAAGATCACCGTTCGATCCACATCTGGTCTGGGATCTACCTTCAGCTTTACGCTTAAACTGGTGGACTAAGGAATTTCAGTCATAACCAGCTGGCTGCGATGAGCCTCTTCTTCACCCGGGTAAGAGACCTGGTCCAGTTTAGCAATCAGAATATCTCTCTGCCGGAAGAATTCTGGCATTTCCTCCTTAGGGAGTGGATCTTTTGGAGGGAAGTTTTCCTTGAGGTGATTTACTTGTCGACCGTTCTTCCAGAAGCGGAAACAAACATGTGGACCTGTAGCCAAGCCAGTTTGCCCTACATATCCAATGACCTGTTCCTGTTGAACAGGAACACCTTTCTTCATGCCTTTAGCAAATCTGCTCATATGTAGGTATTGTGTTTTATATACCTCGTCATGTTTGATCTTAATGTATTTGCCATTGCCTTTTGTATATCCCAGCTGCTCTATAACTCCATTTGCTACAGCATAAATAGGGGTACCTGTAGGAGCCGCGTAATCGGTGCCAAGGTGTGGAATACGTCTTTTTTTAATAGGATGAAACCGTCGTGGATTATATCCTGAACTTATATATGAACGCTTGACAGGAGATCTCAGGAATGTCTTTTTAGCGGGTTGTCCTTTCAGATCATAGAAGCCTGAATAATTTTCATTTTCATAATAGACGGCAAAGCTCTCTCCATTTCTGTCTTTGTAGGAAGCAGCGAGAATATCCCCATAGCCAACAGGTTCACCATCGATATATTTTCTTTCATAAACCAACTTGAACTGATCTCCTTCATAGGTGTGATAAAAATCAACATCTGAGGCCATGGCATCCTCCATCTGGTTGATGAGGTCAAACCCTATCTCGGCATCTTTCATAGCCATCCAGAGTGAGGATTTTATTTCTCCCGATGCACTTTCTTCGCACAGCTCATAATTTTTTCGAACGATATCAACGTCTACCTTATCCTTTAGATGATATTTAATATAACTCAGTTTGTTGGGTTCGTAAATAAGACAGGTAGGTGAAGAACAGGAATCCTCTTTGACCAGTGTAAACGGCTTTTTAGCTCTAAATCTTCGGATGCTGAAAATCTCCTCAGATATCTTGTCCAGCTTCAGAATAGAATCCCAGGAAATGCCCTGATAGACCAGCAGTTCTCCCAGACTTTTATCGGGGTCAAGACTATGTGTTTCAAATACATAGTCATCTTTTTCAAAACCAAAAAGCTTTTCAGGCACTGGTACAACAGAAAGCGATTGCGTGCTGTCGGCTTTATCTTCTTCAAAGAAAAAATTGTAAACGAAAATGCAGCTGAATATCAGCCACAGACCAATAATGAGCTTCACTACAAGAGACTCCTTTTTTTTCAATTCTGTTTTGGAAGAGAAACAGCGGTTGTGAGTATACTCTTTTTTAATCCATTTCCAGAGTTTTTCAATTGGATTAAAATCGGGTGAATATGCGGGAAGAAACTCAATTTTCAACCAATCAGTATCATTAACCCACCCAGTAAACCACTTGGCTTTATGGAAACTAGCATTATCACAAA
>RFSX01000173.1 GCA_009923745.1 Chitinophagia bacterium | reverse complement strand
TCATTAAAAAACTCAAAACGCAGGGCATTATGAGAATAATGTAACTCTATGTCACCTGAATTTTTTCCCTCGAATTTATCATCCAGTGATTGATACCCTCCATATATTACGCTGTCATTATTGTTCTGAATAATGACCCTGGATATCAGCGCATTGGGCTTTTGCGTCTTTGGTTCATCAGGCCGAAGAATCTGAATGACCCCACTCTTTGAAGGTATCATAATATCACCATTCTCGACAAAATATAATTCTTCAAAACCATCTACAAATTGCTCTGATAGTTCAGATAAAGATGTTTTAGCAAAGTTCCTGGATAAAGTGTTTTGATCTGCATCCAGGAATCCAAAGTCATTCTCTGTCAGATACCAAATTCTTTCTTGTGGATCCTGAAACAATCTCAATACAGTATTTTCAGAACCCAATAGTTCTTCAAATTCTTTATCAATATAAAAGCTATCCTTTTGTTCGTTATAGCGGTAAATATTTGATTCACCGGCAAATACGGCTTGACCATCTATTAAAAACACGTGATTTCGTAACAATGAAGGAAGCCCATTATCCGTAGTATATTTTTTTACTTTTATCTCCTCATAATCATCAGTGAAATTAATCTGAAAAATCCCTCGATATGGATGAGCCACCCAAAAGCGTTTCTCGTTTTCTTTTACAACAATACGGGAAGATTCGCTAAAGCCTTCAATCTTCTTCACAAAGGTCCATCGCCCACCTCTCTTTTCAAAAAGACTTAATCCATTATATCCTCCTGCGATGACCTTTGAATTATCATCAACACCTATAAATTTCCAGTAACCCGGATCTTCCGAAATTTTTTCAGCACGACCATTCTCAATTATAAAGGCTCCCTCGTTATGGCCCATGAATAAACTGTTGCCAATTGTGTCCAAAGCCCAAACCTGTCCAGAACTCTCATCAATATTATTGAAGCCTGCAAAACGCAAAGGATCGTAAAATGGCTTCCACTCACTTGAATACAAGCCATTGTTGGTTGCAAAATATATCTCACCTTTATGTACTGCAATATCATAGATTGCGCCCTCCTGCTCACCATCAGGAAATATATAACGCCTGTTGCTATTGCTTATATAATCGATGCCATTGGAACTACCAGTCCAAATCGATCCATCGGAATCTGTAAATATGGATAGGATATTGTTATTCTGTAATCCAGATTTTTTCTCAAGATGCTGGATGGCATTACCGTCCTGATTAAAAATAAAAATGCCATTCAAAGCAGTTCCTACAGCTATAGAACCCCGGTAGGAAGCCTCAGAAGAAATAATTTCTTTATCGGAAAAAAAAAGACTTAGCTGAATATTCCAGGGGACAAACTCATTGTTGATATAGCTGTAAATCCCATCATCTGATGTAAAGACCAACAAACCGGAGTCAGATTCAACTACAGAAACAATGGTTTTGTATTTGAAGATTCCACTGTTCTCAACAAACGATAACTCCCCTTTCTCGTAGACATACAAACCATTTTCAAAACCATTAAAATATACGCGTGATCCACATTTTTTCATGAAGTTGATAGCCTGCTCTGGATCAAAAACTACAACTGTATCCGGTTTGAAAAGATATATCCTATTAACTGACCTGGCATAAACTATAGAGTCTGCTATTTCTATATCCCAAACATCCTCTAGTGACCTGTATGCTTCAGGAATCTTATCCCTGATGGATGAAAACTTTAAATTGCCACTTTGATCGGGTGAAAAGTAACCTATCTCATCCTGGCCACCAATGTATATTCGACTTGTGCCTTCCGCAGTAACTGACCGTACAATGGTCTTATTTGGAAGACTGTGTAATTGCCATCGATAGCCATCAAAACTGAGCAGTCCATCATTATTGGCAAAGAGTTTCCTGGACTGGAATGTATCAATTTCCCAGTTATGCGTTCCCCCATGATACAGCTCATGCCCATAATTGATAACCTGTGGCTTTCCCAGATTGAATCCCTGGGAAAATGAGCCCAGAGTTAGGAGAAGACACAGTTTAAACAGACCGATTTTTAATATTCGTATACTTGGCTTATACATCATTCGGTAGGTCATTGGAAGATCAAATATATTATATTGATAGAATTGTGATGTAGTATAACACAACAGAATCTGAAATGAATTAACTTCAATAAGCTTATTTTAGATCTCTTTGACAGGGATACATCAACTTATGATGTAGTTTAAACACATTTGTCTTTAAGCATAGATAAGGCCAATTTATATTTTCACAAATACTTTAAGAAGTCATAAATAGTAGCATAAAACAATTATTCCCTTTCTAATAAACCAAATCAAATTGAAGAAAGCGTTGAAGTACAGATCGATATGCCTTTTCACATGTAAGGAATTTTATACATTAAATACGCATGTCACAACTACCGTTATACTGTTACTACTCCTGATC
>RFSX01000172.1 GCA_009923745.1 Chitinophagia bacterium | reverse complement strand
CAACTCTGTTCGTCCAGATGATCATTGCACACATTGTGGATGTACATTGGCTGCCAAGACAAAATGCCTTTCTTGTTCCTGTCCTATAGACAAGTGGGGGGCTGTAGCCACGGAAGAACAGGGTGATGAATTAGAAAAATATGGAGAACAAGAATGAAATCAGGCTTAAGAAAATACCCCTATTGGTGCTTTTGGAAGCCCTTAAAGATGTATATGAACGTGGTGCAGACTACGTAGATATAATTGGTGTGCCTGGTGTAGAGCAAGACTCAATAGGCATAGCTAT
Organism: Chitinophagia bacterium; assembly: GCA_009923745.1. Classification (GTDB taxonomy): domain Bacteria; phylum Bacteroidota; class Bacteroidia; order Chitinophagales; family Saprospiraceae; genus RFSX01. The sequence goes on along the minus strand of RFSX01000172.1, from coordinate 2,204 downwards.
TAACAGAGAGTATTTTGCTCCTGAAGATGAGGAAGACGATGATGATTCAATAACAGACGAAGATTTAAACCAACTAATATGAACCCTGTAGTGGAAGCGTGGATTGTAATTGAAAAGCTAGCTGCTTTAATTGCCACCCCTGATGTAAGCCAAGAAGTGAAAACACTGGCTAACGAGGAAATAGAAAAACTTCTAAGCTCCGTTATTAAGCCCAGCTTAGCTAAGTTTACAGCAGCTAGTACAGGTATTGTGCTGTAAAACAGCTGCTTATGAGAAAAACTAATTATTATTCTCAGGTGGTGCAAATCTTGCACAGCCTGCACAACTCCTACCCAGAGTATAATATGGGTAGACATCTGTCCACAGCTTTGGATGGGTATGGAGATTTGTGGGGAGTGACAGACAAAGAACTCCTTTTCGCTCTGGAGAAATACAAGGCACAGCTAGATATGGATGTGCCCCATACAGATGAAAAGGAAATAGACCAAATCATCCGTGATGGTATGAATTTGGATGACATTTTAAAAGAAGAAGATGGCGAAGATTTCTAAAACTACATATGTAAATGCTGAGCTTGATTGGGCTGAGCAACAGCTAAGAAGCTGGAAATCATACGTGGATGCCAATCCCCTACATGAATTAAAAGACCGTGTAGAATGGAAACCCACGTCCAAAGGAGGCATGATCCCTATGGTGATTGCTTCTATTGAGGCTCAGGGTAAGTTTATTCAGGAAACCATGAAGAACTATTTAGCCCTTCTTGAGGTGGTGGAAAAGCTGCGTGAGAAAGAAGAAGCTAAGGTGGAAGTGAGAGGTAATGGGGAGCTAAGTTCTATGGCTGAAGACTTCCTGAGAAGCAGGAGATAATGAGTGAGCTTATAAGTATAGACTACAAAGACTGGTATATCAACCAGAAACGTCTGCCAGATAGAGAATCTGCAGAGTATAAGCCATTCTTTGACTTCCATAGAGAGATATGTCTCAACGGGTGCATGATGAATGGGGTGTATATTAATCCATTCCTTTATTGGCATCTAAACATCTGGCACACAGAAGTGGATGTGGTGGATGATCGTGGAAGAATCTATCAAAAATATGCCAACCCCTTATTACGTGATAATGAGTGGGTGGTGACAAACGAAATAGACAGAGCTCAGCAAGAGAAAAGAGGCCTAGTGATACTGGGCATCAGACGTTTTGCTAAGTCTGTCATTGAGGCCAGTTATATCGGATGGGGCGCAACATTTGATGAGAATTCCCAGAATGTGATCGCTGGGTTGAATGCTCCAGATATCAAGCTGATCACAGATAAGCTGGACAAAGGCCTCAACTTTTTACCAGAAGCTTGGAGGTGGCAGAGAGTGGAAGACAACTGGAAAAACCAAGTGACACTGGGTATCAAAACAAAGAGTGGGGAAAGGATTCCCTTCTCTCAAATCCTCATCCGTAACTTAGATGAGGGAAACAATGAGGAAGCAATTGCTGGTACCAAACCTCGTAAGTTGATTATTGACGAGATTGGTAAAGGATCTTTCCTCAGAGGATTCCAGGCAGCTGTGCCTGGTTTCACTACACCGTATGGATGGGGATGCTCTCCCATTCTTACAGGTACAGGTGGTGACATGAAACGATTCATGGATGCCAAGAGCTTAATGTTTGATGTGGACAATTTCAACTTCCTCACCTATAACAATGAGAAAGATGAGAAAAGGGTGCACGGGCTTTTCATTTCGTATAAATATCTTGCTCAAAATTTTAACATTTTCATCGAAAACCCATAAGAGTGATATTATATGAAGGAGGTAACGCTAAAACAAATCGCTGAAAATCTCGGTATTTCTGTAACAACCGTGTCCAAGGCATTAAAAAATTACAAGGATGTCAGTCAAAAGACAAAGGCCCGAGTCAAAGCAGAAGCCAAGGCCCTGAATTACAAGCCAAATGTTTTTGCCGTCAATCTAAGGACGAAGGAATCGAAAACGGTAGGTCTAATCATCCCCGAAGTAGTCCACCATTTTTTTTCGAGCGTCATTAATGGCATTATTAACGAAGCCGAAAAGCACGGTTATCTCGTCATTATATTGCAATCTAACGAGTCCGAGACCTTAGAGCGTAAGCAGGTTGATCTGCTGTTGCAAAAGCGCGTTGATGGCATCATGATGTCAATGGCAAATACCACGGTTGATGTTGAACACATTGCTTCA
>RFSX01000171.1 GCA_009923745.1 Chitinophagia bacterium | reverse complement strand
AGAAGAATCTGAAAGGCGGAATATCATTAGTTCACTTCCTTTCCCACAAATCAGGGTATTGTCATCCAGGAAATCAAAGTCCTCTAAAGCTTCGGGTAACTGAATAATACTTTCTATTTTATTGTTCGGGATATCATATCTTTTAATAAACCAGGAGTCTGCATTTATTTTGTGAACAAAGTATAATTGGTCTTCTTTCACTTTAAGTGTCCGGCCTATTTTGTCCAAAACCACTTTTCTCTGACCTGTTAAGGCATCGGCGATGGAAAGATAAAACTCATTATCACCTTCAATAAGAAACAATGCCAGCTTATTTGAATTTAACCACTGATGATACCCTATATTGCTCGTTTGGTTGAGAAGCCTTCTGCCTATAGAAATTTCTTCCTGTTCATAAAGCATTAATACCTGTGAGGATCCATCCATTTCCACCCTGACGCAGGATATAAAATCTTTGCCAGGAACAGGGGTAGGAGAGTACTCGCTTTCAGGGGTATAGGTGATCCTTTGAAGGGTTTTTGTTTGAAGGTCCATCATGGCTATTTCGGTGGACTCACTGTAGTAATCTGTTGTGAAATAGATTTTATCATTATTCAGAAATGATGGTTGATTGTTGTAACCCTTTGGATTGAAACTGCTTAAATAGGATGATTCAGTTAATTTGATTTTATCTTTTTCCAATATGTACTTAAAATAGTACATATTGCTATTAGGTAATTGAGCTATAGTAAGGGCAGGTATAAGAATTAAAGCAATATGTAAAATAGACTTAATCAATATCTGCTGATTTAAACATCCTGCTGAATCGTATACCATCTTTAAGTGAAGCATTTTTTGTAGAAAACCATATGAACAGAGGCTTTCCTACGATATGGTCATGAGGGACAAAACCCCAGGCCCTGGAATCTTCACTGTTGTGCCTGTTGTCACCCATAGCCCAGTAGTAGTCCTGTTTGAAGGTGTATTCTCCGGCTTCCTGTTGATTGATGATAATCTTTGAACCTTTGATTTCAAGATCATTATCCTCATAAACATCTATTACCCTACGATACACAGAGATGTTCTCAGGTGTCAGGCTTATTGTTGCGCCCTTTTTCGGAATCCACACAGGTCCATAATTGTCTACGGTCCATCCCGGATAATTTTTAGTATCATGAGGGAAAAGCTGTTCTCCTTGTGGTGTATTGACTATGGGAGTAACGGCTACACCATCGCCCAATTCCTTTAACTTGGCTACTTGCAGGCTGTCGAGGAAATAAATGGCTTTCCCACGGCTATCTGCCCGTATATCAGCATGGTTCTGAGCAATATCGTATTTGTCAAGAAATTGCTTGCTGATGCCACTTTTAGGTGGATTGATGTAGTATCCAAAACGCATTTTCTCAGGGTTCTTTGCTTTTTTGCCATTCACGTACACCTGCCTGTCAATAATTTGTATTGAATCGCCTGGTAGAGCAATACATCTTTTGATATAGTGGTCTTTCTTATCAATGGGTCTGACTACATAATCCTCGTTTTTGACTTTTTGCCACAACTCTCTGTCAGGAATGGCTCCATCGGAGCGACGTGCTTGTCCCACTGTATATGACCTTTGGCTTGTTATGTATACACTGTCACCTACAGGCCAGTTGAAAACGATCGGTTTGTTTCTGTCAATTTCTTCAAATGCAGGCAGTCTGTTGTACTTCAGACTAGGCTTCCTGAAATAGGATTCTGTCCCAAGGCCTGGTACACGATTGTGCAATAGAGGCACCATAGCGATTGTCATTGGTGTCCTGATACCGTAGCTTGCCTTACTGACAAATAAGAAATCTCCAACCATTAATGACCCTTCCATTGATGGTGTTGGTATTACGAATGCTTCAATCAAGAACATTCGAATGAAAGCTGCTGCAAATACAGCAAAAACTATTGACTCTGTCCATTCTCTCAGGAAAGACTTTTTGTAAGGGTTCTTGGATATAAGGCGTTCTAACTTTTTCTTATCTCCGGATTTTTCTGCCTTTTTCATCTCATCCATGTAATCCCTTTCCATTGTGACATTAGGGCCTAAGTACTTGTCGCTGTCGTTTTTAGATATGAGATAAAAAATGACAGGGGCACAAATTACAGCCAACGCACTATCTCCAAAACCGTATCTGCCAAATGACCTGACAAGGTTTACGGCCATACCACAGAAGATGAATATATTGAGGATAGGGATAAGTAGCATGAGTGACCACCAGGCAGGTCTGCCGATAATCTCGCACCATTTGATGAAGTTTTTTCCCGGGATTAACCCATCAACAGCAGCCAGATCCGCTTTTGGGAAAAGAAGGTAAAGGCTGAGGCTAAGAAGCACATAAAATATAGCTAAGTATAGTACCAATATCACGTTGAAAATTTTTTACAAAGATAATAATCGACTTGTCTTGGACCAGATTATTTAGGACAAGTACGGATTTTTATCTGACCAATAACGAATTATATCAATCCGTATCAAAGCGATAG
>RFSX01000018.1 GCA_009923745.1 Chitinophagia bacterium | reverse complement strand
TTAGCATGTAGCAAATTATAACTGCCAGTGGCTACATTTAGTTGTGCTTGTTTTTCTTTGTTTTCTGTTTTTTGAGGCTCTTCTTGAATTTCGATCTGAGTTCTGCGTCAGCTTCCGGTATGGATTTCTCTTCAGCTGGATTTTCAGGCTTATTGCTCCCGGGTTCTTCATTGAGGCTGTTTAACCATAAAGTGAAATCATCAAGCTCTGAGGAGAGGATCTTCAAGCTATCTTTTTTGCTCAATCCCTCTTTTTTTTGCTTTTTCGTTTTCTTCTTTTTCTTCTTTTTAGCCTTGGCTTTCTTTTTGAGTTTTGGTACTGCTGTATCCTTTGCAGTTTTTGATGTAAATTTTTTCTTCTTGAGAGTTGACTGTTTTTTCCGTTTATTCTTTTTGTCCTTGAGTTCAATTTCAGATATCTCTACGATTTCTGTACCCGGGTTTTGATCTGCCTCAGCAGGATTGCTCCAATCAAATCGCATCAGAGTATACTGTGATGAAATGCTTTGACTGTTGGACAGCTTTTGAACAGGCAAAGAGTAGGGGGCCTCTTCAAGAAGCTCCTTGACTTCTTGAGCCTCTACAGGCTTTTTGGACTTCAATATTTTGAAAAGATTTCTGTCGCTCATCGATAATTACCAGTTTGTAAAACTATCATTAAAAATCCTTTCTACAATATCTTCTATGATCAAGGCAATCAGATTATCCTGCAAACTCTGAAAGTCGGCATTGCTGTCGAAGTCTTCAAAGTCGGTGTAATTCTTAGACCAATTATCTTCAGGGTCTATATTGCTGGTATAATTCACACGGACACCTATTTCAAGTCTGTTAAGACTGGTTGTATTGTTTTCATCCGGAGCGACATAGCGGATATTGTAATTGATGACAGAACCACTGAATTCAATGTCTGGCGTATTGTTGTCATTAACCAGCCTGGATTCTTCCCGGATTTTTTCCCTGAGCTGCTCAGTGAACAATTGGTTGATGTCGATGGGAGCATCTGCAGAACTCAGACTGAAGTTGTCTACATAAAAAGTGTTTATATCAGGTGGTATCGAAATCCCTTTAAAATTGTAGCATCCCGACAGGCTAATACACATTAGCGGAATAATCAGTCTTATGCCTTTATATGGCAATGTCATATTCTTTTATTTTCCGGTACAATGTTCTTTCGGAAATCCCCAATTCATCCGCAGCATCTTTGCGTCTCCCCTTATGTTTTTTGAGAGCCTTTAAAATCAATTCCTTGGTTTTTTCCTCCAATGAAAGGCTTTCCTCTACTTCTTCGGCTTTGCTATACTGAGTTTGATTGTTGATTAATACAGGAGAATCATCATATTTCTCATAATCCTCATCCGGCTTTGATTCAAAAACTGTGCGCTCTCTTGGCGCAGATTCAAGAGATTCACCAAAGTCCGAGAAACTTCTTGACGGTAAAGAAGGCATTTCTAGGTTATTGCGTTGCACCAGTTCAAAAACCAAACGCTTCAGGTCATTGATGTCGTTTTTCATTTCAAAAAGAAACTTGTACAGAATCTCGCGCTCTTCAAAGTTCTCTTTTGTAAAGGCATCACTCTTGGCTGGTAGATTTCTGGTAGCCAATTGGGGTGCAAGTTCAAGGAGTCGCTCGACATCGATCACTGGATTTTCGGATAGCACACACAACTGCTCGACCAGATTGCGCAATTCTCGAATGTTACCGGGCCAGCGGTAGTTGCTTAGCAGGGCTTTGGCCGTTTCATCAAGCCTTAGAATCTCAGTTCTGTATTTATCAGCAAAGTCTGATGCAAACTTTCTGAATAGGATAGGAATGTCCTCCCGTCTTTCATGAAGGGCCGGCACTCGGATAGGAACAGTATTCAGCCTGTAGTATAGGTCTTCGCGGAATTTACCCGCTTTCACCTTTTCCGTAAGGTCAACATTGGTGGCAGCAATGATGCGCACATCTGTTTTCTGCACCTTGGAAGACCCTACTTTAATGTACTCACCACTTTCCAGTATCCGCAGCAGAAAAGCTTGCGTATCCAGGGGCATGTCTCCGATCTCGTCTAGGAAGATGGTACCCTGGTTTACTGTTTCGAAATATCCTTTCCTTTCACTTGTAGCACCCGTGAAAGCCCCTTTTTCATGACCAAACAACTCCGAGTTGATGGTGCCTTCAGGAATAGCTCCTGTATTGATTGCTATAAAGGTATTGTGCTTGCGGGACGAGTATTCATGGATAATCTTAGAAATAACCTCTTTGCCAACACCACTTTCACCTGTTATTAATACGGTAAGATCGGTGGGAGCAACCCTTAAGGCCGTGCCAAGAGCCCTCTCCAACTGTTCGGAGTGACCTACAATGCCATATCTCTGCTTTACCGATTGAATATTCATTTATCCTGCTTTTACAATTTCACCAATCAGAGTACTGCTGGTTACTTCCTTGATCTTCACATCAACATAATCTCCTTTTTTAAGATTTTCTGTTTTTGGAAATACCACCACTTTAAACTGGCTTGTTCGTCCTTTAAAATCTTTGTCAGATCTCTTGGAGTCTCCTTCGATGAGTACTTTGAAAGTTTTTCCGATATCTGCCTTGTTGTGATCATGAGCTACTTGCATTTGAAGGGCTATGACCTCGTTAAGTCTTCTTTTCTTGACTTCCAAAGGCACATCATCCTCATATTTTCTTGCAGCCATTGTTCCGGGTCTTTCCGAATAATAGAACATATAGGAAAGGGAGTATTTTGACTTACGGATTACATCCAGGGTGTCCTGGTGCTCTTCCTCTGTTTCACTGCAAAACCCGCAGATTATATCTGATGAGATGGTACAGTCAGGTACAATCTCATAAATCCTTTTGACTTTAGCATCATACCATTCCCTGTCATAGGTTCTGTTCATCAATTCAAGTATGCGGCTGTTGCCGGATTGGACCGGCAAGTGTATATATTTGCAGATGTTCTCATAATCTCTGATGGCATACAGAACTTCATCAGTAATATCCTTGGGGTGTGAGGTAGAAAACCGGATTCTTAAATCCGGGTGTACACCAGCCACCATAACGAGTAAATCGGCAAAACTTACGGTTTTCCCTGTATCGGGATTCTCCCATTTGTAAGAATCAACATTTTGACCAAGAAGAGTCACATCCCGGTAACCCTGGTCATATAAATCTTGTGCCTCAGCCACGATGGAAAAAGCATCTCTTGATCGTTCCCTACCTCTTGTAAATGGGACCACACAGAATGAACACATATTGTCACAACCCCGCATAATGGAAATGAAACCGCAGATTCCATTTGTGTCGAGTCTTAATGGCGAAATATCAGCATAGGTTTCTTCTCTTGACAAGAGCACGTTTACTCCGCGTTCTCCATCCTCTGCACCATGAATCAATTTGGGTAGGTCACGGTAGGCGTCAGGCCCCACAACAATATCTACCAGTTTTTCCTGGTCCAGCAGTTTTTTCTTTAATCTTTCAGCCATACATCCAAGAACACCGACGAGGGTTCCGGGCTTTTCCTCCTTGACCTTGTTGAATACACTCAACCGTTTTCGGACTGTATCTTCCGCTTTCTCTCTGATCGAGCAGGTATTAACCAAAATGAGATCAGCTTCTTCCAGTTGCGAAGTGGATCCATATCCCTCTTGGGCAAGTATAGATGCTACAATTTCAGAATCACTGAAATTCATGGCACAGCCATAGCTTTCGATATAGAATTTTTTATTTGAATCATCATTGGAATAGGTCTCCAATACCGAACCTTGTTTGTTGGGGTCAACGGTTTTGGCAATATTTTCCAGTGTCGGGTTGTTATCGTACATAATGCTCTTTCTAAATAACGCTCAAAATTAAGATAAAACCAAAAGTATTGTGACAAATTGGCAGTTTTGCTTTTAAAAAAAGGTATTTTGTGAGATGGATTGCGATTTAAGCTTTAATTAATAAAATCAGGCAGCTTTCTTGTTAACCAAAACCGTGACAATTGCGTCGTTGAATTGATTGGATAAAACAAATACGCTTTAGAATGACAAAGATCAGCCTACTCATTTTAGGTTTTTTAATGGCCACTACAGCTTTTACCCAAGACCTGGAAAGCGAACTGGGGTTCCTTTATGTGAAAGCAGAATATTTGTTGGAGACTAACAGGTATGAAGAAGCCATAACTGAATTGAATAAAATCATACAGCAGGATGCTTCATACGAAGAGGCATTATTATTGAGAGCCAATGCAAAATTTACAATCGGGGCCTTTGCGGGAGCCAAAAATGACCTCATAAGATCATTCGAACTGCATGGTGTCACTCCTGAAGCCATTCTTTTGCTGGGACAGACTCAAAAGAACATGGGGAATGATGAAGCAGCCAATGTTACGTTGACCACGGCTTCGAGGTTGCTTGAAGAGGAAAATGCAAGACGCAGCAGTCCCACAAAGAAAATGCCGCAAAAAAAAGAAGAGCCAACAAATGAGACCGAGGCTGCAAGTACGGATGATAAACAGGCTGAAGATAGAAATGCGCAGCAAGAGCCTCAAAAGGAAGAGGATCAACCGGCTGCAGAAGAGGAAGAGAAGAATACAGGTGAACGTATAAAAGAAGGCCTTGATGGCTTGGATAAGAAAGTCAGTGATATCATGGAGGATATTCTTGGTAAGGACGAGAAGGCTGAAGAAACCGAAGATACCGGGGCTTCAGAATCGCAACCCAAAGGGGAGGTTTATGTTCCCGATATGAGCGTGAATGAAATATATATTGACGAAGACCTGACCATATTGATTCAGGATGGTCTGGGTGGCAGAAAAATACAAGAGCAGCCCAATGTCCTGATATTGTCTGAGACTTCCGGTGAAGTAGCGGTTGACGTATGTGTCAATGAAAACGGAAAAGTGACCTCGGCAGTCTTCAATAAAGACCGTTCTACACTGGCTATCCAGAGCCTTATTTCCCTGGCGGTAAGAAAGTCTCGTGAATTCTTGTTTGAAGCCAGCAATAGAAAAGAGATTTGTGGTTCCATAATTTTTAGAATAACAGGCAGGACCTGATCACCAATAATCAAATTATGACAGAACGCTTATCCCAATATATAGTCTTATTTCTATTATTCCTGTCTTTTGCTCCTTCTGCTTCAGCACAATTCGGCATTGGCATGACCTTCTCCAATGACCTTTATAACCGTTATGATAACCCGACAGATGGCATTGCGCATAATGCTAATGGCAGCATTATTCTGAATCTTGGCTTGGGACCAAAAATATGGGTAGGAGGCGAATCATTTTCTTTGTCCCTGGAATCCCAGGCCGTTATTGGATTTTTTGGCCTATCCATACCTGACACTAAAGGATTAGGCAATGTTGCTTTTCCGATGATGGCCAAGCTAAATTTTGGGGGCGTTTCTGGCCTGAATAAAGAAGGCCGATTCGGACTTAATATCGGGGGCGGCCTGCAATACAATAAAACGGAATTATATTACCTGGGTAGCGATTACAAGGAAAGAGGCGTAGATAGAGCGTTCTTCAAAACCTATGTGGTCCAGCTGGGTTATGGCTTTGGTATGACCGGTTTCGCTGCTACATTCTATGTGCGATATGGTTTCAATCCTGATCTGGACGGGGCCAACTCGCTGAATATAGGCTTGCAATATGATTTCAATTTTCCCAAGCTAAAAAAAATAGACGATCCCAACAGTCGTCTTTAAGACCTGAAAATATGAGAATCATAAATGATCTCTCTTCCAAAGATTATAACAGTTTCGGCATTGATGTTCCCATACCTTGCCTGATAGAAATCCAGGATAAAGCAGACTATAACTATCTCGATATTAAAGGACCATTCAGAATTCTGGGTGGCGGGAGTAATATCCTCATTTCGGGAACCCTGGAGGAAAAAATAATCTATGTTAATAATAAAGGGATAGAGATTCTTATTGACCATGAGGATCATTGTCTGGTAGAGTTTGCTGCCGGAGAACTTTGGCATGATGCGGTTATGTGGGCCCTTGACAAGGGTTTGGGAGGTATTGAAAACCTGTCGCTTATTCCTGGTAAATGTGGAGCTGCGCCAATGCAGAATATTGGTGCCTATGGAGTTGAAATCAAGGATGTGCTCCACTCCGTAAAATCTTTCGATCTGCAAAACAAGCTGGAACTGACATTCCATAACTCAGAGTGTGGATTTGGATACCGTAGCAGTCATTTTAAAACCAAGTGGAGAGACTCTTATATCATCACCTCTATAATTCTGAAATTGAGCAAGAATGGGTATCATACAATAAATACGGAATACGGAGCTATCCAGGCACAATTGGAAGCTATGAATTGTTCTGATAACCCCTCGATCAGGGATGTGAGTGACGCTGTCATTGCCATCCGAAGTTCAAAACTTCCTGATCCCAGGGAAATTGGCAACGCCGGATCCTTCTTTAAAAATCCAGTCATTCCGCAATCGCATTTTGAGACATTAAAAGACCGATATCCCGACATAGTATCATATCCTGCTGATGGGGGAATTAAACTTGCTGCAGGATGGCTTATCGACCAATGCGGTCTAAAAGGCTATACGGAAAATTCTGGTGCAGCAGTTCATGATCGGCAAGCTTTGGTGCTCGTCAGGCAAGGTAATGCTAAAGGTGATGATATCCTTTTGCTGGCACAAAAAGTAAAAAATTCTGTATTTGAAAAATTTGGGATTAAACTCGAAGAAGAGGTTAATATATGGGCTTAGTATTTGGGCTTGCTTGGATCAATACGGTCCGCCCATGCTAATATGCCGCCTTCAAGATTGTATAGATTATCATAGTTTAATTGAGCTTCCAGGGCAGCAATAACCTGTCCGCTGCGGGCTCCTGATCTGCACATTACTACCACCTTTTTATCCTCTGGAATTTTGTCTGTATTATCAAAAACCTGCGATACAGGAATCAATTCAGCACCTATATTTACAAACTCATATTCATGTGGTTCTCTCACATCAATAAGCTTGAACTCTTTGCCCTGGTCCATCATTTTTTTTAATTCTTCAACGCTGACTGATTTCATGATTTGTTATTTTGTGGCAAAGCTAAATCATTTGCTGTCAAGTACAAAGTACTTTATACCTTGTATTCAGTGCCATAAATGTTATGCTAAGTACTAAGTACTAAGTACCATGTACTTTGTACTTTATACTTTGTACTTTATACTTTATACTTTGTACTTGTTACCTGCTGCATTAAAAAGATATTGAATACTTTTTCTAAAAAGATATGCATTGAAAAGACAGTCCCTGATATATCGAATACTCATCTCCCTGACTATCTACTTTGGATTGCTGTATTATGGAGGAGATATCGGCAGGACTATTCTTTATCCTATACGGCTTCTTGTGACATTCCTACATGAGTTGGGTCATGCCATAGCAGCTATTCTCACAGGTGGAAATGTGGATAAGCTACAAATCAATCCTGATGGGAGTGGGTGGACAAGATCGGCAGGAGGAATACGCAGCCTTGTTATCATGGGCGGATATATCGGCAGTGCTGTATTTGGAAATATGCTATTTTACATGGGGGCGAAATGGCATAAAGCAGTGAAGCCCGTTCTTTATGTCCTTGCAGGAAGTATGCTTTTTACAGCTGTCCTATGGTTCAATTCACTATTCACAAGCCTGGTTCTGATTCTTTTCAGCATTTTTCTTATTTGGATGACGGGTAAAAAGAATATGGCAAGAGAACTGCTTATGTTCTTGGGGCTCATTTGTACTATCTATATTATCCAGGATTTTAATATTGGACCGGGATCTGATCTTAAAGCTTACGCGAAGGAAATGATAATTTTCCCTGTTTCAGTTTGGAAGTACATTTGGTTGGCTATTGTGCTGCTCCTTTTTATTTTTAACCTGAAAACACTTTTGAAAACTTCTTAAGACTTCTTTCTCCAATGAATGCAATAAAAGAGACGCATTTTGAATTTCCAGGACAAGTAGGCTTTTACAAAGGCAAGGTCAGAGATGTTTACTTTTTCGAAGACAGAATTCTCGTTGTTGCGTCTGACAGGATTTCTGCATTTGACCACATTTTACCCCGTGCGATTCCATACAAAGGACAAATACTCAATCAGATAGCACAGTATTTTTTAGAGGCATGCAGGGACATTTGTCCTATTTGGCTGGATTCCTGTCCTGATCCCAATGTCAGCCTGGGTAAAAAAGCAGAGCCCATTAAATTGGAAATGGTAGTGAGAGGATACCTCGCTGGTCATGCCTGGCGCGAGTACAGGGATGGCAAACGTATTCTTTGTGGTGTGCCTATGCCTGAAGGTATGAAAGAAAACGACCGCTTTCCTCAGCCTGTAATAACGCCTGCCACAAAAGCAGAAGAAGGGCATGATGAAGATATAAGTGAATCGGATATACTTTCTAAAGGAATTGTTGACCTAAATACATGGCAGACATTATGTGATTACAGTTTAAAGCTTTTTCAGAGAGGTTCCGAAATGGCTAAGGAAAAAGGTCTCATTTTGGTTGATACCAAATACGAGTTTGGAATCTACAATGATGAGGTCATTCTCATAGACGAAATTCATACACCGGACAGTTCTCGTTACTTTATCCTGGAAGGCTATATGCAGCGCCAGGAGAAAGGGGAGAAGCAAAAGCAACTCTCTAAAGAGTTTGTACGAGAATGGCTCATGGAACAGGGTTTTCAAGGTAAAGATGGGCAGCTTATGCCGGATATGCCGGATGCTTTTGTTGAGACTGTCAGTCATAGATATATGGAATTGTACGAGAAAATTACAGCTAAGGCCTTTGTAAAATCCGACTATGATGCTGTAATTGAACGTATTGAAAACAATGTACTAAATGCTCTTAAGGAAATATAGTGTTTTATTCTTTTTACCATTCCTACTTATAGCATGTGATATGTCTAAAACCAAACTGGCCCAATACTTCAACAAAACCTATAATGTTCTAGGTGAGGAGATCGAGTTGTGTTGTAGCGATCCTGTTACAGGTTTTTACCGGAATGGATTCTGTGCAACCGGACCGGATGATTTTGGTACACATATCGTATGTGCACGCGTGACTGATGAGTTTCTACAGTTTTCCAAGAGTCGCAGCAATGATTTGACAAGAGCTATACCATTAAGAAACTTTCCCGGACTTAAGGATGGCGACAAATGGTGTCTCTGTATTTTGAGATGGATGGAAGCTCTTGAGGCCGGTGTGGCGCCTCCCATTTACCTTAAAGGCACGCATAAGATGGCGCTGGATTATCTTGACCTGGAAACTCTGACGCGCTATGCTTTGGATAGCGATTAAACTTTTCGTTAATCCGCCTCAGGAAAAAGCCATTTTACATCCTATAATAATAAGTTCAATAAAAGATTTCACAATGTGAGTCACTTTTTAAAAGAGTGGTTGCCAACATTATTGACTTAATCTCTGGAGTGAAAATGTATATTCTTTATCATTTTTTAAGATAAGGAATCAAAAAAAGCTCAAAATTTATCTTTATATTAGGACTTTAACACTAAAACAAGACGATAATGAAAAAACTATTTTTATATACACTTGTACTTGCTTTTGCAAGTTGCGCTATGCCTGCAGAAGAAGCAGAAGTAAAGGGCGTTGGATTCTTTACACCAATTCCAGGGGAATCTTTTATTGCGGGTTCAGATGAGATCACAGATGTTTGGAACAAGTATTTGGAGGCACACAATAATGGAGACATCGAGGCGATCAAGTCGATGAGTGCGGATTCAATTTATGTATCGGGACCTGACGGAACTGTACTTCGTACCAAAGAAGAGCAAGCTGCTTTACTTGAGGCTTGGTTTGCTGCGGCAAATCCGAAGTGGGAGGCTTATTGGGCGATGCCTTACAAGTCCGTACCCAGTGGTGCAGACTGGATCATTGCAGGGCACAGGGTTACGGAAACCATTGATGGAGAAGAGAAAGTGACTCTACAAATGATTGATGGTGAAATTAAAGATGGTAAAGTCGAGCGGTTTTTTGTGTATGCTGCTACGCCACCAGCTCAAGAGGAACCTTCTGCGGAACAATAAATCTTCACTTTAGAAGTAAAACCAATTTGTTTGAAAAACTACTTATACTATCTGCTGTGTCCATCATGGCTTGCAGTAGTGATAAGAGTTCTGAAGACAGTCCATTGCCAACATATACTATTGAAGGTAAATGGCTTATAGAAGGGACTGTTCCAGCTGAAAATACAATGTATCTCTATGAAGATGGGCTGCGTTATACTTACTACTGTGTAGGAGGTGATTGTAATGCATTATATAACTCATATGAAGCTAATGATGGAAATCATATACCAACAATCAATCCTTACACATTTGAAAATAATGTTCTGATTGTTGATTTACATTTTGGCAATGAATTAATAACTCCTGTTGCTTTTGAATGTGATGGTAGTGAAGCATATTTTGAAACGCCTGAGTATAGTTTATTTAGATTAAATTCTGACTGTAATTAAACCACTGGCATATCTGTCTTCTTCTTTTAGTGCAGCTACCCCTAATCCTCTTAAATGGCTTAATCCAACATTGATTTCAATTTAACTTACAAATAGAGTCAGTTCTGTTGCATCTTTGAATAATAGGGGGAACCTATTTGCTATCTTCGTCGTTAAGTTATTTCCGAAAGGGACAAAAGTTATTTGACAAATGGGGCCGAACGGTATTGACAGGAAAGAATTCGTGTCAGTAAGCATGCCGGAGAACTGATCATTTACTCCGTCCAAATAATGATCGAACTATAATTGGCGAAAATAGATTCGCACTAGCAGCCTAATTTTAGAAATTAGATGCTTTTTGGGCCGCACACTTGATGCTACTATATAGTGAGCCGCCTATCAAACAAACCGTAGCTTAGGTGTCTAGAGTGCTTCGACTGGATACTGAAAATTAAGAAGATAAGCGCTTAGCGGGTTGCTTGTACACCTTCTAAGTGACGAAAATCAAAGAATAAGCTAAGCATGTAGAAAGCTTTCAGGTGCTTTGTCTGGACCAGGGTTCGAATCCCTGCGGCTCCACTTTCGCTCTCCGACACCGTCGGCCTAAGCCTATGGCGCGGGACGAAGCTCCGATGGAAGCGAATGAGAGCAATCTAAGCTAAATTATAACATTATGATGCAAGCCTCCTATACATTATTCTACCATTCACAGATTGCTCTTTAGAATGGAGTTCCCCCAATAATTAAGACAGATAGTTTGATTTTCGCTCCAACTTAGTGTTATGAAAAGAATAAAACCTGGCCGTCTGGCAGGCGGGTTTACGACAAAATTCAAGACTAAAGTAGTTCTTGCTGCATTAAGTGAGAGATACACTTTAGCACAGCTTTCTGAGAAGTACGAGATTCATCGCAATCAGATATCCCAATGGAAGCATCAGTTCATTGCAAATGCTGACATGATATTCAGCAAAGCTTCAAAAAGCAAGAAGGAGCACTTAAACAGCTTTACAAGAATAATAAGTATTTCAGAGCCCTGGTTCTGAACTTCATGATGTCTCTTAAAAAGTCCTATTTCCCGCTAGCATCCTACGTGAAAGATGATTCTGACTATGGTGAATTCTGGAATATCCTGAAGGATGAATACGAATTGACTAAAAACTGCTACTGGAGATCACAGGTCATTCACTACTCATGGAAGATGGAGTCATTTCAAAGAAGTCGATTGAGCTTAAGGAGCGGATTGTATTGACTTTGCTGAGTATTCAGAAGGATGCGCTTCAAAGAGTCGCCGATAAGGACGATAAGTAGGAGCTGTATGAAAAGCTGGTCATGAGATCCATGTATGGCAATATTTATGCGAGTAGTAATTCTGCTTAACTTAATCTGATCATCCCGGAATTTTCCAATCCATAACAAGAATATTTCTTTGACCAGGAAAATCCGGCTTATTACATCTTCCTTGAGTACATTTGTAGAAATTAGTTGACATGAATATTGTCATTGCAGGATCGGGAGAGGTAGGTTTTCACCTTGCGCAACTGTTAGTCAACGACGGTCAAAGTGTCACCTTGATTGACAGTGATGATGAAATTCTCAGTCATGCTGCAGATCAACTGGACGTTCGTATTATAAGAGGTGATGTAACTTCCACACGCATTCTTGAAAATGCCGGATTGGCATTAGCCAAATTGTTTATTGCTGTTACAACCTCTCAATCCACCAACCTCCTTGCTTGTATCCTGGCCAAGAAGATGGGGGTACAGAAGACTGTTGCCCGAATCTCGAATCCGGAATTCCTGGATAATGATCAAAAGACCTATTTCAAAGGCATTGGTGTTGATCACTTATTGTCGCCGCGTTGGCTGGCCGCCAAAGAGGTATTACGCCTGATCAAAAGAGTGTCTGCAACAGATATTTTCGAATTTGAAGAAGGCAAGATTTCAATCATCGGGTTTACCGCTGATCAGAGTTCACCCATAGCGCATAAAACATTTGAAGAATTCTATAACCAGTATTCCGACCAGCATTTCAGGGTATTTGCCGTTCTGAGAGGACATCAAACCTTTATTCCTCAAAAGACGGACAGGATAATGCCATCGGATCATATTTACCTGTCAACCGACCTGAAGGACTTCCAAGAGGTTAACAGCTTTGTAGGAAAGACTCTTAAGAAGGTCAGAAATATAATGATTATTGGGGACACAGCCGTAGCCAAAGATACTGCTAAAATCCTGGATGACAATTTTGATGTTAAAGTAGTGATCAAGAGTGAACGCGTTTGCAAAATATTCATACGTGACCTGAAGGATGCGGCCATCATTAAGGGAGATCCGAGCAAAACGGATGTACTTGTCGAGGAAGGTCTTGAGCATATGGATGCTTTTATTGCCATGACCGATAATTCAGAAACTAACATTCTGACTAGTTTAATGGCGGAAGAACTGGGTGTCTATAAAACAATCGCATTGGTTGATAATCCGGCTTATACACACCTGTCACAGAAGATTGGTATCGATACCATAATAGATAAAAAGCTTCTTGCTGCCAATAATATTTTCCGGTATGTGCGAAAAGGAAAAATCGAGGCTATTGCTTCATTTCATGGTGTGGATGCAGAGATCATCGAATACATTGTGCACGAGGATAATAAGCTTGTCCGAAAAGCACTTGGCGAGATCAACTTTCCTGAAGGAGCGATTATAGCTGGTGTTATTCGCGGTTCTAAAGGTGTCATTCCGGATGCATCTCTTCAATTGCAGATTGATGACAAAGTGATTGTATTTATGTTGCCTGTAGCTATTAAAAAGGTGGAATCCCTCTTCAAATGACCTATATCAATTACCGGATTGTTATAAAGGTTATAGGCCTGCTGATATTCATCATGGGTATATTTCTGATGATACCCAGCTTGACAGCTGCCTTCTATGAAGATATAGTCTTACTCCCTTTTGTCAAGTCTTCAGCTTTGTGTTTGACGGCAGGTGTGATTTTGTATATGATAAAAGTCCCTGTCAAGGATATCCGCAAGAGGGAAGGGTACCTGATCGTAGCCTTAGGATGGATCATTCTTTGTTTACTTGGGTCAATGCCTTACCTGTTCGAAGAAGGACTCGATGTGAGTTTAACAGATGCCATTTTTGAAAGTACTTCTGGTCTGACAACGACAGGGGCTACGATATTTGATGATATTGAAAGTATTAACCCGGCTATACTTTTATGGCGATCGATGACACAATGGATTGGGGGTATGGGTATCATTGTTTTTACAATAGCTATATTTCCAATTCTCGGTATAGGTGGTGTAGAGTTGTTTGTTGCGGAAGCTCCTGGTCCTACGGCCAGTAAAATACATCCACAGATAAAAGAGGTAGCAAAAAGGCTTTGGTATATATACCTGGGATTGACAGCCAGTCTTATCATTATCCTGCATTACCTGAGCGGCTTACCGGCCTTTGATGCCATCAACCACGCATTGACTACTATGTCAACAGGAGGTTTTTCTACCAAAAATGCCAGCATAGCACATTACAACTCGGCCTGGGTGGAGTATCCCATAATGTTATTTATGGTACTGGCAGGGACGAACTATACCATTCTCTATTTTCTTTTTAAGGGGAAGTTTCAAAAGTTATGGTCCAGCGATGAACTCAAATTTTACCTCTTGGTGCTGTTTATGTGTATCCTTACCGGAAGCATGGTCCTATTTGGACTTGACTATTACGGCTTGGAAGAGAGTTTTCGAAAAGCTGGATTCCAGGTTATATCCTTACTTACGACTACCGGGTATGTGACAGCTGACTATACTTCATGGACACCCGGTCTTGAATTGATGTTTTTCTTTTTATTGTTTACAGGAGCCTGTGCGGGCAGTACAAGTGGTGGAATAAAAATGATCAGGCACCTTGTTTTTTTCAAGACTTCCCTGATTGAACTGAAGCGTATACTGCACCCTCGTGGATTTATGAGGTTAAAGATTGATGGCGAGGTTCCTCAATCAAGGATTACCATGCACATACTGGTATTCCTTTTGTTCTATCTAATTATATTCGCTATTGGTGTTCTTGTGATCAGCTTTAGCTTACCTGAAATTGCAGATCCATTCAAGACAGCTGTAGGAGCTGTAGCAACGAGTCTTGGTAACGTAGGGCCTTCAATTGGCTCACTGGGCCCGGTTGATAATTTTGCTGATCTTAACCAGATGACCAAGGTTATCTTGTCTTTACTTATGGTGATTGGACGATTGGAGTTGTTTACCGTCATAATAATATTCACACCTTACTTCTGGAGAGTGAAGTAATGCTCTATTTTATAATCTGGTAGGCTGCGAATGCAAATACGTAGGCGATTAATGTAAATACAAAAAACTGCATGAAGGCAAATTTCCAATGTCCCGTCTCCTTTCTCACTACAGCAAGCGTACTCATGCATTGCAGGGCAAAAACATAAAACAAGAGAAGCGATACATTCGTCGCCGTATCATAGCGGGGAAGACCCGTTTTGATATTTACCTCTTTTTTAAGTCTCTCGATAACAGGTTGCTCATCTTCCGATCC
The DNA here is from genome assembly GCA_009923745.1 of Chitinophagia bacterium. Lineage (GTDB taxonomy): Bacteria > Bacteroidota > Bacteroidia > Chitinophagales > Saprospiraceae > RFSX01. The sequence goes on along the minus strand of RFSX01000018.1, from coordinate 3,039 downwards.
GACGCTGTAGATAGTGCTTAAGGTGCCTACAAACACCTCTCGGGCAGCAAATGAGCTGATGAGTGCTATGCCGATTTTCCAGTCATAGCCAAGAGGCTTGATTGCGGGTTCGACAATTTTACCCAGATATCCGGCGTAGGAGTATTCAAGTCTGACAGCATCCATGCTGATGTCAGTATTACTTGATAATTGCTGGTATTCCTGATACTTGGTTTGAAAGAACGCTTCATTCTTTGGGCTATTGGTGGCGAGGAACCACAAGACTATCGAAATGGTAAAAATAACCTTTCCGGCTTCTACAACGAATGACCTGGTTTTCAGGTACATATTGTAAAATACATTACGCCAGTTTGGACTTCGGTAATTTGGCATTTCAAGTGTCCAGAGGCCTGTCGATTTGTATTGGCTTTTACGGCTTACAATATATGCTATGATCAGCGTTGAAGCTAAACCCAGCAGGTAGAGCATCAGCAATATAAGACCCCGAAGTCCAAAGACGCCAATATCTTCTTCCGGCACCAATACAGCTATCAGGATAGTGTATACAGGAAGCCGCGCAGAACAAGTCATCAATGGTGCTGCAAAAATTACAGATAAGCGCTCCCGCTGATCGTCGATGGTACGCGTACTCATGATCGCTGGGATGGCACAGGCCCAGGAAGACATCAGGGGAATAACGCTCTTTCCACTTAAACCAAAGCTTTGAAGAAATGCATCCGATATATTGGATATTCTCGACAGGTAACCTGTATTTTCAAGGATGCCCAGGAGAAAAAATAAAATGGCAATTTGTGGGATGAATATCATAACACCTGCCAATCCGGGTAGAATACCATCCGAGATAAGATCGCTAAACCAGCTAGACTGGATTTTGTCATTCACAAGCCCGGACAGCCATGCGAACAGCTGATCAATCCAGTCCATAGGGTAGGTGGAAAAACTGAATACAGCCTGGAAAACCAGGAACATGATAGCGAGGAAAATAATTATACCCCAAAATGGATGCAGTAATATCTTGTCAAGTTGACTTGTTCGTTTCCTCAGTTTGTCATTGATCTCATCATAGATAAGAATGCCGCCGGATAAAATTTTGCTGACCAACATTTCACGTTGAGCGAAATCTTTTTCTATCATGGCCAGTTTATCCTCCGTCAGCTCTTGTTCATTTGTCAGGAGGTTGCTTACATATTTATTGGTGAGTACATCCTGGCTAAACACATCATAACTGCTTCTGCAAAAACTGTTTGGCACTTTAAAGCCATTGGACTGTATAAGCTGTTTGATAGTGTCAAGACCGGTTCCTTTCTTTGAATTCATAAGACAGACAGGGCAACCCAACCTGGCCTCAAGCGCTTTTATATCAATGCTTGAATTGCTGTTCTTAAGCTCGTCCATAAAGTTGATAACCAAGATCATGGGTATCTGCAGATCAGCAACTTCAGAAAAAAGTACAAGATTATCCCTAAGATGATTGGCATTGCACACCAAGACTGCAGGCGTCTCGTCATGGATCAAATTGAGAATGTAGGATTGACTAATCTGTTCTTCGACGGTATCTGCCCATAATGAATTCAGTCCCGGGAGATCTGTAATCTCTATTTTATTAAGGTAACCCGACTTTTTCTCCACTGTGACACCTGAGTAATTGCCTACCTTTTGATTGAGTCCTGTCAGAAGATTGAACAGACTGCTTTTGCCCGAATTAGGTTTCCCGACTAAGGCAATCTTATTCATACTATTGAATATTTTATAACCTCAATATTTTTGGCATCCAATTTTCTGATACAGAATGATTTGCCCTGAATGTTTATATTGACTAGTGAAGAAAAAGAAGGACTATATTCCATTTTGACGATTGTGCCTAAGCTTATGCCATAGGTAAGCAGTTTTTTACGGGCATTGAATCCAAGCCTTATAGCTGTCACGACAGCTTTTTCACCATATTTTAATTTCGTTAAGTGCACAACTCCAAAGTGGGATAACAAAGCTAGCTCTTATTTTGATCAAATCGAGAAAATATATTTTGTAGAAAAGCTCTGAAATTGAATTTGTACTAAGCGATTCGTCTTGTATACTGCTCTATTCATCTTTTTATAATTTTGTAAAAACCAAGACCTGTTATCTTGGTTATCCATTTGTATGCTGCATTTTGTGTGACACGCAAATTAGAAACCTAATCAAATAAAATTAACATGCACAGATATTTGACTGAAGAGCACCAGCTTTTCAGAGAAGGCCTTAGGACTTTCTTACAAAAAGAAGTGGTACCCCACATTGAACGCTGGGAGGCGGAAGGAAAAATTGATCGCGGGATCTGGGAGAAATTCGGAGAGATGGGTTATTTCGGCCTGGATTACCCGGAGCAATATGGGGGCTTGGCACTTGATAAATTCTACACCTTGATCTGGCTCGAAGAAATGCAACGCATCAACTCGGGTGGATTCGCAGCTGCCATGTGGGCTCACGCATATCTGGCCATGCAGCATCTCAATGCGGAAGGGGATGAAAGGATTAAAGAAGAATACCTGGCACCAAGTATACTCGGAAAAAAAATAGGATGTCTGTGCATAACTGAATCCTTTGCAGGATCGGATGTGGCTGGCATGAAAACAACAGCTGTAAAGCGTGGCGATAGCTATATCATAAATGGATCAAAGACGTTCATCACAAATGGGGTTTATAGTGATTACCTGGTCGTCTCTGCAAAAACAGATCCTGCTGTCGGCTCAAGGGGTATAAGTATTTTTGTCATGGACAGGGATACCCCGGGTATTTCAGCCAATAAACTGGACAAACTTGGATGGCGAGCCTCCGACACAGGTGAGATTGCATTTGATAATGTTGAAATTCCAGCATCAAATCTATTGGGAGAAGAGAATAAAGGATTTCCATACCTTATGCAACATCTGGCACTTGAACGTCTCATTATGGGTATAAACGCCCATGCCCGAGCTGAATATGCCATAGAATATACATTGCAATATATGTCTGAAAGAATAGCCTTTGGAAAATCTCTTGATCAATTCCAGGCTTTGAGAC
>RFSX01000170.1 GCA_009923745.1 Chitinophagia bacterium | reverse complement strand
TATAATCGCATTTATACCGATACCTTCCAGCATGGAGGTATTTCCATGGAAGAGGTGATTTGTCCATTTATAGAACTGGAAAACAAGTAATCTGTCGATTAATCTGAGTCAGAATGATATTTCTTTTGGGCTCTTTTTGAAACAAAGATGCTGATTTCATACAGGATCAATACAGGTATGCCTATCAGGATTTGAGTGACGACCTCTGGAGGGGTAATGATAGCAGCAAATAAAAGAATGATCACGATGGCATGCCTGCGGTATTTCCTCATGAAATCTGGTGTCAATAATCCAATTCTTGATAGAAAATATACGACCACTGGCAATTCGAATATAATACCTGCCGGAACGGTAAACATGGTCATATAGTTGACATACGAAGAAAGGCTGGAACTGCTTATAACATCTATCGAAGAAATATTGTAGCCTGCCAGGAATTTGATCGCAAATGGAGAAATCACAAAATATCCAAAGAAAACACCCATTAAAAACAGGCTTGAGCAGATGAAAACCATGCCACGCGCTGCTTTCTGTTCATTTTTGTAGAGGCCGGGCTTGATAAAACGCCATAATTCCCAGAATATATAGGGAAAGCTGATGACAATACCCAGCCAGAACGATATCTTCAGGTGGGTGAAAAATTTTTCGCCGAATTCTCTGGGAATTATCTGAAAATCAGGAGGTTGAAAGCAAATAAAATCTGCGATACTGCAAAAGATTTGGTAGGTGATAAAGCTTTCACGCTTGGGGGCAAAAATGATTTTGTCGAAAACGAATTCCTTGAAAATGAATACGATTATAGCAAAGAAAACCACAGACACCAATGAGCGAATGATGTGCCACCGCAATTCTTCCAAGTGATCCAGAAATGACATTTCCTTCTCTTGACGCTCTTGTATTTCCTGAGTCATAATTAGGACAGCAAAGTTATGTGCTTCACGCCTAATAATCCCAATTTTTTTATCGATGATTTGAACTACTTCTCCCTGGAGTATTTGAATGCTTCATGCAATTCAAGTACTTTTACTTCGGAAAAAAGACAAGCCCTTGGCAGTATTTACTCTTATCTCCATAGTATCCCTGGCCGTATTGCTGATTGCATCAGATTGGTTTATAGATGCCGCTGAGAAAATAGGCTTGTCACTGGGTGTTTCTCCCTTCATCATAGGTGTTACTATAGTGGCTTTTGGTACGTCGCTTCCGGAACTCGCCACATCTATAGCTTCTATATATATGGGAAGCTCCGAAATTGTTGTCGGTAATGTCGTAGGTTCTAATATTGCCAATATTTTACTTGTTTTGGGCGTCACTTCTTTTCTGGGTAAGAAGGATATAAAGCTGAATTTCAATATTTGGAAAATCGATATGCCTCTGTTGTTTGCCTCAGCGCTCTTATTGCTCTTCGCCCTGCGCGATCAGCAGCTAGACCTCCTCGAAGCTTTGGTGTTTTTAGTTGCGCTGGGGGGATTTCTTTTCAATAGTGTCAAAGATTCAAAGCTTGAGAGTATGACACAAACTCCCGTTAGGGGAGGAGACGTCATAAAACTGATTATCGGAGCCGTAATGGTTTATTTCGGTGCTGATTACACCATTTACGGGATTACAGAAATAGCCGAGCAGACCAGCATAGCTCCTGAATTCTTTTCACTCTCTTTCATAGCTATTGGAACTTCACTGCCCGAACTGGTGGTCAGCATAGCTGCCGCACGAAGAGGCAAACACGCTATTGCAGTTGGTAATGTATTGGGCTCTAACATATTCAACACCTACGCTGTTATGGCCATTCCTAGTTTGATGGGAGAGCTGATTGTTCCCGAATCCATCCTGACTCTCGGTCTACCATTTATGCTGGGGGCCACACTCTTATTTGGCCTGATTACAATATCAAGTCGCATTGCCCGGTGGGAAGGCTTTATGCTCCTTTTCTTATATATATTTTACCTGTCAGAATTGTATAAGACGATATAAAGTATAATCCTTTATCTCAGAATTCTGGATTTTAGTATCAACTTTAGCAGACACGGTTTAATATGCCCGAAAACAGGAGATTATATCTTCTCATAATCTTGATGTACGCCTTTTTTCAAGCCTGTAAGCAGGATATATATTCTATAAGTGGGCTGTTTTTGATGCGCCGGGCTTTGATCTATATATCCTTAAATGGACAGATGGTTTGAGCAAGGATATGGTGCCAATTGATGATCGCTTGAGGGTTGTTTTAAATAGTGTCACATACGCATATAAGGAAACCTCTAGCGCAATCAGGTGGGAGCATACATTGGAAATCCTGAATTGCGAGTAGTACATATGGAAGAACCGGATTCCCTGGTACGAAGCTATCCAAACCCAACAAATGGGCAATTGTATTTTTACGGACTAGGTGAAAACCCCCATTTTTTCATTTTGGATTTGAAAGGCGAATTAATCATGAAAATAATTCCAAAAACAAGAATTGAATCCTTAGATTTGAATGCCCTTCCAGATGTAGTA
>RFSX01000169.1 GCA_009923745.1 Chitinophagia bacterium | reverse complement strand
AAAAACGCCAACCTATTTTTTAAGCAATTCGCATGGGTTCAATTCTGTCCATGGCAGGATGCCATCTATTGCTACAGGAGCCAATGTGGCCAACAAAGATTTGATTTATATGGGCGTCTCCGGTGACGGCGATACAGCATCAATTGGTATGGGTCAATTTGTTCATGCCATCCGCCGAAATCTCAACATGTGTTATATCGTGATGAACAATGGCTGCTATGGTCTTACCAAGGGCCAGGATTCAGCCACGGCAGACTATGGCTCAATCAGCAAAAGCAGCAGCATTCCAACACCATACAACGCTATAGACCTGGTAGGCCTTGCACTAGAGCTTAATGCCAGCTTTGTAGCGAGAAGTTTTTCAGGTGATAAAGCCCAGCTGGTACCCCTTATCAAAGCCGCACTGTCACATCCCGGCTTTGCATTTATTGATGTCATTTCACCTTGTGTGACATTCAACAACAATGCGGGTTCTACAAAATCCTATTCTCATGTAAGAGCACATATTGAGAGTACATCTGAACTCGACTTTATAGCTCACCAAGAAGAAATCACCATTCAGTACGAAGAAGGTGAAAGTGCAGACCTTGAGCTTTTTGACGGTTCTAAGATTCACCTGAGCAAAATCTCAGCCGATTGGGATCCACAGAATAAATACTCGGCCATGAACAAACTGAATGAAGCCAAGGAATCTGGTCAGGTCTTGACAGGTTTGTTTTACATCGATACAGAGACCGAAGACTTTAACAAGAAATTGAATACCACGGATGTACCGCTGAACAGTCTCAAACAAAGTGTATTATGCCCAGGAACGGAGTCTTTGGAGAAAATCAATGACTCATTCAGATAAGACGGGTACTAATTTTTATACCTGAACCTTTCTAAAGGTAAAATGCTGTAATACTGCTCCAGCCCTGACACCACTATCAGGTCCAACTCTTCATGGCGAATGTGTCCATCAGCATCAATGATATTTTCGCCTTCAATGAAGATGTGTTCTATGCGACCGATAATTAGTTTTGTATCATTGGATTTGATATCAAGAATTTCCTGAAGCCCTAATCCTATTTTCAATCTTGACTCCAGGACAAATGGACTCGGAGTATCCTGACGCCACTCTTCTGTGAGTCCTACCATATCGAACTCTGAAACAGCAGCGTCATATTTGCTAGACGCCTTGTGAGCTCGTTCAAGAAAGTCAGGATGAATAGCATTTAAAGTAAAACTTTCCGTTTCAAGGATATTACAATAGGTGTCACGCCTAACATGTACCGGTCGCATGATAAAACCCAAAAGAGCAGGCGAGGCACCAATGTGTACAACAGAATTGAAGAGACCCAGATTTGACGTTTTATCTATATCACATGTTCCAATCAGGTAAGCTGTTCTCAGCCCCGACAACATATTAAGCATGCGTATTCTTACATTCTTGTCCATGCTGACAAGCTCCCGAGATGAAAGGCTTTTATACTTATTCAAAACCAATAGACTTAATGAGCAATTCGAAGTCTTGTTCCTTTTTATTGCCAATAAGGATTCCTAATTCCTCGGGTAACTGCCCCCCATAATTCTCCATATCCAGTCGTCGCCCCCTAAAACTGGGGTACATTTCGGCAATAGGTATTTTGATTACCTCATCGCCTCCCCTCGTATCAAAATTATACACATAGGATTGGAAGTCGCGGCGATTCTTCTTGACTCGGAACTGATAGGTATTCCCATCTGCTTTTACACTTATTTTAAAGAATTGAGCATTTTCCGGAAGCTCAAACTCAGAACTGTAGAATCGGACAGAAGAAAAACCACCGTTATTATCCAGAGAAACATGACCTGTGTACAAAAGGCCCTCCTTTTCAATGAGATTGAGCTTTGACCTGGAAAGACCACCCATAACGCCATCATTTACCGTGTAAATTTCACAGGCCACATTATCAGAACAAAAATCAACCAGAAGCCAGGGATTTTCCATAATCCAGGGATTTAACATGAGTAATAAACTTAACAAATACATAAAACAGCTTTTAAGAAGAACACAGCACTTCAAAAAAGTTTAATCTGGTACAGTTTTATTTATTTGAGATGCATTACTTGCTAATTTGAAAGCAAGTATCAGTATTTTTCATATGTACTTATTGCATCTTTAAGAAAATGACAGGGCCATTTTAAAATACGCTCTTTCCGCACCATAAGCCGCTGCCGCACTCACGAACAAATAGTAAATTATGTCAAATGAAGGCTTTTCAAAGCAATAGTCAAGGAGTATAAACACAAAGAATGCTGCAATGAATGTGCGTCCAAAAAAGCACAACTGGAAGCGTTGACCTTAGGTCATATAGCACTCATTTTAATTCAATCCAACCAAGTGTTCAAGCAAATCACCAACTACGTAGGGAACGATGGCGGCAATAGCTCCCAGCAGAAGCGTCTCTGTCACACCTCTGAAAAGGCTGGTTTGAGTAATGTGGGTTTTCAACCATCCAATAATAATGAAACCTACAACTGTCAATAATGATGCATGA
>RFSX01000168.1 GCA_009923745.1 Chitinophagia bacterium | reverse complement strand
CATCCTCTAACTTACTGTCAAAAGCGATATGCCAGCGTATGCGGTTTTTAATACTCCACTTTGAGCCAAGCGTGTTTGACTTAGCCACATCAAACCACCAGAAGGTTCTGTTTGGCCCATCCTTGATATACCATACCCTGTATAGGTACTGAAAACTCCAATTCGACCTGGTACGTTTAGAGATCATGAAGTCCAGGGAACTGTTATTGTACTCCTGAAGATCATTCCTGTGTCTGATAATTGGTTTAAACGCGTATTGGAAACCAGAATCTGTCTTTCCATACAGTTTTATGGAGGACCAACTTATCAGATCAGTTTGAGCTGAAAGATCTGAAAAGCAAAAAAAACAAGCCGAAATGGCCAATATATACTTCTTCAAAACACGGGAATTAAGATCCAAAAATACCAAAGCGATATTAAATACCCGTAAGCTGAGTAACGTAGGCCTTAATAATTTACTTTTTGAGATCAAGCAATCACTAACTTGGTAGATGATCTTAAGCCTTAGGGAAGATTGAAAACCACATTTTTAGTATGGGAAAAGTCTATATGCAATCACACAGAATATCGCTGCGTGAATTGTCGCATGCAGATCTTGAGGAATTTTTCTCATATCGCTCAGATCCTGAACTCTTACGCTACCAGGATTTTATTTTAAAGACCAATGATCAGCTTTATTCCTTTTATGAAGAGCAGATAAAACTTAAAATCAACAATGTTGGCAATTGGAAATAAATTACCATCGTTAGAATGAACGGTTATTTAGCGGGTGATTGTGCTATCAAACTGTCAAAACATGATACACGATTGGTGGAAGTGAGAATTACTGTCCAAAAAGAACACCACATAAAAGGTATTGCCAAAGAAGCGATTAGTCTATTGCTCGATTATATGTTTGAAATTCTCAGTATCCACAAAAGTATGGCTGTATTAGATGTTAGAAGCAATGCCTCAAGAGCACTATTGGAATCCCTTGGGTTCAGCTGTGAATAAACATAACAGTCTTCCTTTTGTAAAAGATGTGAACCGCAATCTAGCTGATCATATTAACAGCAGAGCACTCTTCGCTCTATTTGATTTGATTGAATCAAAAGAAGCCGTCATTAGAAACGATGTTTCGCAACGAATATCAGATTTGCTAAAGAAGGTATTTGCCAGACAGGATTAATGGCTTAAATAGATGCCGTCATTTTTTTGACAACTTCAAACTCGCTGAAAAACACCTTAAGAAGAACGCGTACCACAGTGTAAGCCGGAATGGCAATCACCATACCTAGTATACCTCCGATTTTTGCTCCTATCAATACTATCAGGAATATCTCAAGGGGATGCGCCTTGACACTTTTTGAAAATATATTAGGCTGCAGTATGAAATTATCGATCATCTGCAAGACAGCAAATATGATGATGGCTGTCACGATCTTGGGCAGCATCATTGAATAAAAATCCAGTTCAAGGTTGGATGAAATCACGATCAATACACCAATCAGGTTACCCAAAATTGGCCCAACATATGGTATGACATTCAGGATGGCAAAACAGATTGCCATCAGCAATGCGCTTTTGAATCCGAACAGTTTGAGAGCAATGGTCGCCAGCACAGCATTGACAAACATTTGTATGACAAGGCCGATAAAGTATCTAACCAATAAGCTTGTGGAGTCATCAACGGCACGGGTCATTTTGGATTCCTGTTTATTGGGAACCAGAAGAGACATCATCTTGGTAAACAAGCCTTTCTCCCGTAAAAAGAAGAAAGCGATAAAGTACACCGACATCAGGGTAATAACCATATTACCAAAAAAACCAAGAAAGGAACCAATCAGCTGTGGAATCTGTGACGGATCGAGCATTTTAAAAATATCATCCTTTAGTGTTCTCAGAATTTGGGGTTGATCTGACAGGTCAATAATTTCCTTTTCCTCTCCTATGGCATCCTGATGAATATTAACCAGTAAATTGATATTTGTTCGCTTTACGCTGTCAGAGCCAATATTCAATAGTGAGTCCAGTTCAATGACTTCTGCATGGATAATATTGCCGTGCGTTTTATTTATTTCATCTACGGCATCCTCTTTGACCTCATTGATTGCGCCCCTGTCCCTGAGCCATTGTGTCATATCCGCTATAGGCTCTTCCAGTCCTGTAATGATTGTTTGATAATCGATTTCTGACAGGTTTTTGGCTTGTGTAACCAGTGGAGGAACCACAATTCTCAACAAGAGCATAAATACAAGTGTCAAGACAAAAAGACTGACGGCTGCAGAAAGTGATGGTCCGGCAAATCGGTTCACCAGTGAATATATAGGTGCACCAATCATGGATACAACCCAAGCAAGAATTATATAGCTCACAATATCTCCAAAGTAGTAGAAGAGAAAAAAGATCACCAAGAGAGGGATCATTGCTAGTAGATATTTCTGCCAGGTTTTGATAGCCATAGGTAATTATTCAAAGCTAATGAAAATACTTAAATACAAAATCATAGTGTATGACAATAGAACAGTATGATTTTAAACACTTTGTTAGTTATCGCCTTTTTTAATTCAT
>RFSX01000167.1 GCA_009923745.1 Chitinophagia bacterium | reverse complement strand
CATCCATATCGAGATCTGAATAAATAGGGTTCCTTCCCGAGTTGTAAATGCCGTCGGAAAGTAGGATTATAGCGCCAAGGTTCTGGTCTTCATATATTTCCGTTACATATTCCAGAGAATTCGATATATCTGTTGTAAGCGCATTGAGAGAGTCGGCTGCATCATTTTTTACTTCCTGCCCGAAGTAAAGCTTTCGCCAGTCATACTTGTCTGCTGTGTTATCAATAATACCTTCCAGGTAACGGTCTGCAATTTTGACCTCTTCCTGGTCTCCCGCTGAAGAAATACTGCTGCTTATATCTCTGAGTGCCACAATAATGGGTTTCTCCTCTTGCGTAAGATTTTGCCGCAGTAATGGGGTTAACAGCAGGAACAGGATAAACAAGACTGACAAGAATCGGAGCGTACCCAGAACGGTGGGAATCCAGGCCTTGTTTTCCTTCAAGTTCTTTTCCCTGAAATAGAGGCCCAGAGCATATATTGCTGCCAAGGCTGTAATATAGAATAAATAATGAGCTGGGTAGTTAAACTGAATGCTATCCAAGTATCGACTTTTGATTAATTAACGGGATACAACACGCTTTGAATGTGCAATTATAAATATAGTTTTAAACATTAGTCCTAAATCAATGGAATAAGCATAGTTTTATATGGTTCCAGGGCAAAACAAAAGCCATTTATTCTCCGTTTGATATAGGGTTGACAAGTATTGATATTATGAGATTTTGTTTGAGTTTATTATTCCTTCTTAGTTTTTCTTTTAGCGTACATGCAAGCTATATCCTTATTCCTATGGAACATGAGGTGCAAAAAAACCATCTGAAAGCTTATGGGATATGTTTTTGGGTACTCGAAAATGGGGTTGAAGCCTACTGGCTGCTCAACTACAGGGGAGGTGCTTTTGCCTTTAAGCACGGGCCGCAATTTGAAAAGGAATGCAAGACAAGAGGCGTTAGTTATGAGATCATCAGCAATGCGCAGTTTGCATCAATAAGAACAGAGATCTCCGATCCAGAGCTTAATCAGGAAGTAATCAAATTGGAAAAGCCTCCAAAAGTTGCGGTATATACACCGGACTTCAATGCCAAGGGAGAGCGTGTTCAGCCCTGGGATGATGCGGTGACTTTGGTCTTGACTTATGCCGAGATTCCTTATGAGACGGTTTACGACCGGGATGTGCTTGAAGACAAACTGGCTCAGTATGACTGGTTGCACCTCCACCACGAAGATTTTACCGGGCAGTATGGTAAGTTTTATATGTCACAGGGGAGTAAACCGTGGTATAAGGCCAACCAGATAAAAATGGAGGAATTGGCAAGAAGCCTTGGCTTTTCAAAAGTCTCGCAACTTAAATTGGCTGTGGTTAAAAAAGTCAGGGAGTATGTTGAAGGCGGAGGATTCATGTTTGCTATGTGTTCAGCTACAGACACTTATGATATAGCCCTGGCGGCCAATGGCGTCGATATATGTGATGATATTTATGATGGAGACCCAATGGACCCAAATGCTGAATCAAAATTGGATTACAGCCAGTGCTTTGCGTTCAAAAACTGGGAACTGATCAAAAATCCTCTGGAGTATGAGTATTCATCAATTGATCATCGTCGTCGAAACGTCACGCCCAAAACGGACTATTTTACACTGTTTGATTTCTCTGCCAAATGGGATCCTATTCCGGCTATGCTGACACAAAACCATACGCGTACCATCAAAGGCTTTATGGGGCAAACCACAGCCTTTGAAAAGTCGATGGTCAAATCGGATGTGCTTATACTTGGAGAGAACAACGCTATCAATGAGGCAAGATATCTTCACGGTACCTATGGTTATGGCACCTGGACTTTCTATGGCGGGCATGACCCTGAGGATTACAGACATTTTGTTGGTGATCCTGAGACAGATTTGAATCTTCACCCCAATTCGCCCGGATATAGATTGATACTGAATAATATACTCTTTCCAGCTGCCAAGAAGAAGAAGCGTAAAACCTGATTTCTAATATGCATTCCATTGTAGCGCAATTGCGCCAAGAGCTGAGCTTTGTTTCAGATCCGGAAAAGGCCTCTCAAATGGCAGCTTACATGAAGGGGCAATTCCGATTTTTTGGTGTTCAGTCAAAGCAAAGAAAAGATATCAGTAATCGTATCTGGAAGGATAATAAAACCGTGATAATAGCTGAGTTCAAGCAGATATGCATTGAAGCCTGGCAATGTGATGAAAGGGAGGTGCAGTATACGGCTATGGATTGGCTGGGGAAACTGGAGTCCTCTCTCGAGTTGGATGATTTGGCTTTCATCGAATCATTGATTAAATATAAGTCTTGGTGGGATACAGTTGATTTTTTAGCAAGCCATGGAGTAGGGCAGATTTTAAAATCAGATCAAGAAGTCAGGCGGAATACCTGTGAGCGGTATTTGGAATCCGGCAACATGTGGCTGCACAGGACAGCTTTGATTTTTCAACTGATGTACAAGGAAAATACCGACGAGGAATTGCTGTTAAATATGATAGTGCGTTCACTGGGTTCAAGTGAGTTTTTCATCAATAAGGCGATAGGTTGGGCATTGAGACAATATTCAAAAATATAT
>RFSX01000166.1 GCA_009923745.1 Chitinophagia bacterium | reverse complement strand
AAAAGGTGAGAAAAAGTTAAACGTTAGAAAAGATAAAGTATAAAAGGAAGAGGGCTTCGGCCCTCTTTTTTATTTATTCCTTTAGCCAGATATTATTTTCCCTGTTAACATCTGTTGTACGAACCATAGGATCCAACTCTATAGCCACAATTTCGTCAATACCATAAGGTATATCAATAGTATATTTCGGATGCGTCCAGGGCCAATCCTTTAATACATCAAACTCAAATACATCAAGGCCCTTTGATCCGCGCATAATCCTGAGTGGGATGGTATAATATATTTTCTTCCCTGAACGAAGCTCGATGCTTATATCCTGAGGCATAGGCATATTCGAATTATTAGACAGGGTCAATTCCACTTTACCGGTTCCACTTTCTACGATTGTATCAATACCATAATCAATCGTTTTCAAGGTATACATCATATACTCTTTGTACCAGTCGAGTTCAAGTCCAGATTCCTTTTCGAATATCCGTAAAAAATCATTAGGTGTAGGATGCTTGAATTTCCATTCATTAAAATAGCGTTTGAATGCACGATCAAAGCAGTCCTTTCCCACTATATGCTTAAGTTGTATTAAAAACACAGCCCCTTTTGTGTAAGCTGCCTTCCCTGAGGCTGAATTGCTTGAAAAGTGATCCGCATGCGTAGCCAATGGTTCTTCAAATCCTGAAGTCATCCAATGCACCTGTTCTTTTATTTCACCCAGTTGCGGATCATCTCTTACCTTCCCGGGTATCAGTTTGTTTTTTCTTAAGTGGTTCATAATTTCGTTCGAAGCATAGCTGGTAAATCCTTCATCCATCCAAGCGTACAGGCTTTCATTATTCGCCAATACGGTATGATACCAGGCATGCATAAACTCATGTACAGTTACGCCTACAAGACTTTCAATTGGTCTGCGACCAGTAATAAGGGTTCCCATAGGATATTCCATACCACCATCACCACCTTGAATGACTGAATAAACAGGATAGGGGTATTTTCCAAAATGCGCATTCGCATACTGCTCTACCTCATCCAGGATCTCATGCAGTGCCTTCCAGTTGTTCTCAGTAGCTGTTGCCGGATCGTAGAAATAGTGAAATTGGGTACCTGCAGTACTTGTTTTGATTAGATGTTTATAGTTGGGATCAGCTGCCCACATAAAGTCATGCACATTTTCAGCAAGAAAATCCCACTCCAGGTAGCGACTGCTCACGCTGATCGAATCCGCAGAGCCTTTACGCGAATAGCCATGGCCCACTTCATCTGGATTTTGCAAGACTCCACCAGCAGCCACTACAAAATTTCTATCAATTCGAATTTTAACCCTGTAGTCGCCCCATATACCATAAAACTCCCGGACTACGTAAGGATTGGCATGCCAGCCCTGCTCATCGTATTCACACATTTTAGGATACCACTGTGCCATGGAATAAGAAATACCTTCTTTATTGTCTCTTCCAGATCTTCTTATCTGTACCGGCACCTGAGCATTAAACAACAATTCAAAGCGAACAGTTTGTCCCGGCAAAATCATTTCCGGAAGATCAACTTCAAGGATAGTGCCCTCATGATTTATAGCACAGTCCTTCCCATTCATGATAACCGAACGCACCTTTTGGTAGCCTTGTTCTTCTTCGGTTAAAGCAAAAATCCTTGAGCCAATGCGGCGGTCAGGATCAGGCAGGCTTCGAGATCGTACGTCCATCATACTGTTGGGCTGAAAAGCATTGAAGTATAAATGGAAAAACGCCCTGTTCAGGGTGTCTGAAGAATTATTCGTGTATGTAACAATAGACCGGCCCTCTAACTGATGTCTGTCTACATCAAAGTCAATCTCCATGTCATACTTGATCTCCTGTTGCCAATAATTTCCCTGTGAAACAAGGAGTAGAGGGCACCAAAAGAGAACAGCAAAAATTAATTTCCTATTCATGTAATCAAAACTTTAGACGAGATCCTCTTCCCGGGCTTCTACCCTGCTAAATAATTTACCGAAGGAACCCCAGTTGTATCTGTACTTACATACCAACAAAAAAGTAAGAGAAATGATCACAAACCCTAGCGTCATTAAAACAGGATCCAATTCCAGTGTCAGAAAAAGTGAATCCGTCCTGATGGCAGCTCCTTCGTAGCCCACGAAAACAGCACCTGTAAAGTTTGTTGCTGCGTGAACACCAAGAGCTAACTCCAGGCTATCATCCATAAGTGTCATTACCCCAAGGACTAGGCCAGCGGAGACATAATATATTTGCATGACGCCATATCCAAATTCTGTGACTTCCGGATTCATAGAGTGCACAAAGCCGAACATGAGTGATGTAAGTATGAGTGGAATGCATTTAAGATTTAAACCAGCCTTTCTTAATATTGACGAGTTGCCGATCCCCTGCATAAGGTAACCACGGAAGAAAAACTCTTCTGTACTTGTCTGGACCGGTAAAAGAAACAAGGATAATAGAAGTAATGGAATGAAGGTATTCCACTGAAACTGGAAACTGTAATTTTCAGGGCTGAAACCATATACTACTGCTTCAAGTATGAGTGATAAAACCAGCCAGAAACCAAATCCAAAAAATATTTTAGGCCAGACTACGCGGGAACTTGGTGTCACCAGGGTCC
>RFSX01000165.1 GCA_009923745.1 Chitinophagia bacterium | reverse complement strand
TTATACCTCAAGAATTTTTTGCCCGGCATCTATATATTAAGTCTGATTGTCTTTCTAATATGCAGCATGAATACCTCGGTTTATTCCCAGATAAACCCTGAAATATCAGCTCTGTTAAGTCAGCAACAGAAGCTCTGGAATAAGGGTGACATTCCCGGATTCATGGAATTTTACAAAAAAGACGACAACACCAGTTTTGTGTCATCCAAAGGCGTCAATTATGGATGGAATCAAATTCTAGACAGATATAAGATGGCTTACCAGGACAAGGAAAGCATGGGGAACCTTGAATTCAAAGTCATTGAGTTTAAAGCTCTTGGTGAAAGCAACTACCTCGTTCTGGGTCAATACATCCTGCGATATGACGATGACGAAGCTTCAGGATATTTCAGTCTTGTATGGGAGCGTCATCAAGACCAGTGGCGCATCATTTCTGACCACACCAGTGCAAGCGTTAAGAAGAATTAAAAAGTACGGGCTATACTATTAATGTCTTCTTAAGTCTCTGCATGTTTATCAAATTTTAAATATGTTGACAGAAATTGCATGTCCCATGAATAAACTTCTATCGATACTCGCGTTATTAGCTCTGGTCTCTTGCAGTGATCGCGAAGCTGTTTTTATTCCTGCTTGCATCGACCAGGAAATTCCTATTTTCGGCCAAGCGGCATGTCCGGGTTTCGGTGATCTTACCATCTGGGCTTTTGATGGTCAGGATGTATTTTGCTTCAATGAAGGATCTTGCTACAGCGACTCCCAGGCCTTCATATACGATGCCAATTGCAATCTGCTTTGCATCCTGGGCGGCTTCTCTGGCAATACCCTTTGTTTGGGACTCGATTGGTCCAGAAATGCTGAATACCTCGAGTTGGTTTACGTCTACTGACACTTCATGAGCTCTTTCGCAGGGCGAAGAGCTTAAAACTGAATTTAAAAGCTTCCGGGTATCCTACAGTGAGGCTTACATCCTGATCACTTACTGGATGTTTGAACTCCATTTTATTGGCATGCAGAAGCATTGTGTCCATTCCCCATTTATGTTTCCAAATCCTGTTCTGCTTGTTACAGCCATGCGGTCTGTCTCCTATGATAGGATGCAAAATATGCGCCATATGACGTCTTAATTGATGCATTCTGCCTGTCTCCGGTCTGAGTTCAACCAGACTATATCTGGATGTCATGAATGCTCCAGACGGTTCATCTATTTCATATCTTTCCAGCGTCCTGTAATGTGTAATGGCTTCATGTACTTTTCCATCATCCGCTTTAAGTTCGTAATCAATAAGCCCGGCATCTTCTGTATACCCTCTGACAATGGCGTGATAATACTTTTTCACTAGGCGATCTCTGAATAAACTATAGTAGGTGTCGAGCACTTCTTTTCGTAAACAGAACATCAATAAGCCTGATGTCTTTCTGTCGAGCCGATGAACTGGATAGACATGCGTGCCGAGCTGATTCCTAAGGAGCTGCACAGCAAACTCCCGGGCATCCCTGGCAATATCAGACCTATGGACCAGGAGGCCCGAAGGTTTATCTATAATGACAATGTCATCATCCCTGTAATGTATTGGCAAGGACAAAGCCGAATCATGATTCAGACTTCAGACCATAGGTTAACTGGCCTGAAAAATTGTGCGGAAACTCCTCGATATGCGGAAAACCCAAACGAATATCCTTTCCATTGTGCGGGATTTCCGCTGTCTTGAAAACATAATCCCAAATGGCGAGTGTGAGGCCAAAATTAATGCCGTATTCTCTTCCTTTGGGAAGATCATAGGCATGATGCCATATATGCATTTCCGGACTGTTGAATAGCTTCTTCATGACAGGGCCCAGGCCAAATATGCCAAGAGCAAAGAGTCCTGCGAAGCTGACCGCTTTTACAACAAAGCTTGCATCATTCAGAATATTTATATCCAGGAGTCCATTGGTCATCACGATAGCTATGATGAGTCCTACGATACCTCCGGTAATTTTTCCACTTATAGATATATTGGAGTGGTTATAATGTCCCCAGGCCAGAGTAAATATGTGTATGACAAAAAAATCATAAAGTCCTATGCCCAACAGAGCAAGAGGAATATACTCCAAACTGCGATAGACTATATTTTCCATCCAATGGAATCGTAAATGCGCTGCAAACCCCATCTCTTCAACAGAATGATGCACCTTATGGAAATTCCATAACCAGTCTACCCTATGCAAAAGGCGGTGAACCCACCACTGTATAAAATCCCTAACAACAAAACCGATTAAAAGAATAGCCCACATCGGAAACGAATTCATCGGATTATTGGCCTGCAAATCAAAACCACCAGTCAGTGATTTAATACCATTGTTAAAAAGATTGACAACAACATCGGATGCCGCATTATATATAATCAGTGAGAAAAGAAAGAAATTAAAAAACATATAAAATGCATCAAGCCAGAAATCCTTGCGGAAAACAGGCTGCTTTTTTCTCCATGGAATTACAATTTCAAGGAAGAAGAAAAACAGTGAAACTGCAATAAGCCAATAAAAATAATTGTGGATTGAAGGGTGTGTGATTTCATACCACAAATAAGAGCCGTAGGATTTATAACCATTGATAAAAATGTCCAAGTATTCTTTCATAACAAATATTATCTTATAAA
>RFSX01000164.1 GCA_009923745.1 Chitinophagia bacterium | reverse complement strand
AGGGATCATAGGGCCAGATTTCGCATAGGTTAGGGTTGGGACTGTATTGCGGCCTCATCTGCGCATCTGGCTAATGGCAATGGCTTCTTCGTCACTGAAGATAGGAACAGCATTACTCTTGTGCATGGTACCTATGCCCTTAATCTTGGTACCAGTATATACAGGTGATGCTTTCTTGGCAGCTATGCCTGCACCAGAGTCATGACTAGGAATATGCGGGGTCTCACGACCTGGCGGTGGGGCTAACTTGGGAAAGGGTCTGGTCAGGGGTCTGATGCTTCGTACTGGGATACGAGTCTGTTCGACAATCTGATTCCAGTTATTCTTCAATTCTTCGGCCTGGCGCTTGGCCTCGGCTGAAGCCCATTTGAAACGACCCCTCTTCTTACCAGTAGTAGTGAATTTAGGATGCTCTAGATGCATGGTCATAATATAGTCCTTTCTTCAGTGTCACAGTACGTAGTATAGCACCTTTGAATAAGTGTGTCAATACCTATTCAGACCTTTTTGACTTTTTTCTTTGAGCGCTTTGCAGATGTATTAGGCGTATCTGGGCTTGGTACAGGTGTTTCCAAAATTGCCTCGAATGTCGATTCTGGCATTGTAGGTGTAGATATTTCTAACTCTATCGATTTAGGAGATCCAGTATCCTCTATCAACACCTTCTTACTGGATCTTCGTTTCCAGTTAAGATCAAAGTAAATTCTAGGCAGAGCATAGTTATACATTTTTGGTCAGTGTAGCCAGAGCTTCAGGGCTAAGAAATAACTTAGCAGCTGGTTCAACATGAATGGGATTGTTTACGTCTCTGTAACTGCGATTCGTAGGTCTACCAGATATACTGTTTACCAATATATCCTGACTGTAATTCTGATAGGGATATCTAAAAACTGTACTGGGAAAAACCTTATACAGAGCTTCTATCTTCATGCCTTTTTCTCCGAGTAAAAGTAAAATAAGGGATAAAAGGGCGACGTATCAGATCCTTTTTGTCTACATGCCACCCTTGAGTTGCTGTTCCAGGAGTTGTTTCTCCAGATCGCCCAGGGTATTTAAAGCTGCTGGTAAGGGTTTTGACCCAACTCCAGATTCCTTTTTTGGCTTTTCAGCCTTCTTTTCTTTTTTAGGTAGAGACGGAATATCCGCTGTCTTTTCGGGCAGAAGTTCTGGAAACGCTGCACGAACCAGTTCTGGAGTTACACTAGGATAGGTATGCGAAAGTTTTCTGTCCTTGACAGCTATGACCAGGGCTGCTTCGGTATGATGCAGCCCTTCTAGCATCTGTATGAACAAACTTTCTAGTTTCATCTTGGGTAATGGTGTCTGAGGACGTACCCAGATATAAAAGCGCTTGTATTCTGTATACAGAGTGGATTCGGCTGTGCCCAGAGGCCTGCTGGTGTCTTTCTTGAAAGGTGGTTCACCTTCGGGCAACCCAAAACTAAGATTAGGATTATAGTTAATGTTTAAACAGCCACGCAAGCAGGGCGAATTATATTCCTGTAAAATTTTAACTTTATCTTCTTGGGTCTTGGCCTTTTCGACCATTTCCAGAATCTGAGGGACAGTAGTCTTCATCAAAACTCCTCGATCAGTTCCATCATGTTTTTCATCTTATTATTAATGAAATAATTAAACAACTTACTGCGATCCTTGTCAGGCAAAGCCAGATAGGTATTCAGGATATCGTCAGTAACCTTAGCAGGAATATGATCAAAATCGACTAGTGTCTGGTTACGAATCCAGCGTGCTGAAAATTCCAGATCCTGAGGACGACGATTAATGTCAGACCACTCGTCTATTTTTTTACTGGTGATTGGACGTTGCCGAATGTTTTCGTATACACTTTGGTCGGGGCTAAGTACATTGGGGATTCCGTCTCCTTTGTCGCCCCTGATAATGTGTTCCAGTAAAGCTCTCTCCGGCGTTGAGTCTGGGACCACAAATTTTTTCTGAGTTGGCGAGAACTGTTTGACGTTGGCATATTTCTGTAGCTGTACAAAATCATGATCACCGCTAATAACCAGAAAAGGTTCTGGTTCAGAAAATAAAGGATTCTCTGATAGCGTCTGCTGAGAGTATTTAGCCAGGACTGCAATGATGTCATCGGCCTCGGCACCCTCAACCCACATGACCTTATAGGGAAAGAAATTTTTAATTTCGTCACGAATAGTATCTAGAGCTTCAAAGATAGCCTTCCAGTCAAAGCCCGATTCTTCACGGTCCTTTTTACGATGCTTCTTGTAGAAAGGAAAAATTTCCTTGCGCCAATAGTTCTTACTGTCGCAGGCCAATACCATGTCGCCATACTGCTCGCCAAACTTTTTCTTATAGCCACGAATGCTGTTGACAATCATGTGCCTAAGTAGCGGCAGGTTAATTTCTACATCGGTACGACCCTGCAGCTCTGCCATGAGATTGCTAATAGCAGTCTGACTATAATCGATTACAATCACTTGTTTGACTCCATGATATGCAGATAGACTTCATCGTTAGCAATGGGCTGAAGTCTATCAATTAAAATACTTTCTAGGGCTAAAATTTTACTGGGCTTGTAGTCCAACATATGATAGGCTCTAAATGCCAGATTGTCAAGTTTTATATCCATGGCCTGCACATATTCGTCTAGGAAATAGGCCCAACTGGCTGTCATGTTCTTACTAGTACCAT
>RFSX01000163.1 GCA_009923745.1 Chitinophagia bacterium | reverse complement strand
TGAGACTTATGATCAATGAAGAGGATGCAGATAATGAAGAGAATAACTGAGTCCATTCCGTCAGGATATGAGCCACAAAGATATCTGCATCAATCCGACCAATGTTATTGTACATAGCCATCGACCAATGTCCTAGGGTCTGATGGATTATAATCTTTTGAGTTTATACACAGATAAAATAAACAAGCAGTGATGCTTTATT
Organism: Chitinophagia bacterium; assembly: GCA_009923745.1. GTDB lineage: Bacteria > Bacteroidota > Bacteroidia > Chitinophagales > Saprospiraceae > RFSX01. The sequence continues at coordinate 2,469 of RFSX01000163.1, read as the reverse complement.
TTTATCATCTTTGCACGCTTAATTTAAGACATGCAAAGCATACGTAATATAGCCATTATAGCGCACGTAGACCACGGCAAGACAACACTTGTCGATAAAATCATCGAAGCCTGCGAAGTTCTTGATGAACGAAAGGAACGCGAAGAACTCATCCTTGACAATATGGACCTGGAAAGAGAACGGGGGATAACCATAACATCCAAGAATGTGTCCGCCATGTACAATGGTGTCAAGATCAATATCATAGATACACCAGGTCACGCCGACTTTGGAGGTGAGGTAGAACGTGTCCTAAAAATGGCAGACGGCGTATTGCTGCTCGTTGATGCGTTTGAAGGGCCTATGCCACAAACCCGTTTTGTACTGGGCAAAGCGATCGAGTTGGGCTTAAAACCTATTGTGGTCATCAATAAAGTTGATAAGGAAAACTGCCGTCCGGAAGAGGTACAGAGCGATGTTTTTGACCTGATGTTCAACCTGGGAGCTACAGAAGACCAGCTTGATTTTGTAAGCCTCTTTGGCTCTTCCAAATTCGGCTGGATGAGTTTTGATTCCAAAGTAAAAACAAAGGATATATTTCCTCTCCTCCAGGCAGTGCTTGATCATATTCCTGAGGCTCCATTCAGGGAAGGACCAGCGCAGATGCAGATCACCTCACTGGATTACTCCACTTTTACCGGTCGAATTGCTATCGGGCGCATCTACAGAGGCAGTCTGCAAGCAGGGAAAGACTACATGATATGTCGAAAGGATGGGTCGACAAAAAAAGTACGTATCAAAGAGCTGTTCCTCTTTGACGGTCTGGGTAAAGGCAAAGTCCAGGATGCCCGAAGCGGTGATATCTGTGCTATCGTTGGCCTGGAGGATTTTGAAATCGGAGATACGATTGCCGATCTGGAAAATCCAGAAGCATTGCCACGAATCGAGGTGGACGAACCCACCATGTCCATGCTGTTTACAATCAATACATCACCATTCTTTGGTAAAGAAGGAAAATTTGTCACCTCAAGGCATCTCAGAGAAAGGCTCTATAAGGAGATGGAGAAAAACCTGGCGCTCAGGGTTAAGGATATGGATACGGAGGATAAGTTCACGGTCTATGGCCGGGGTATTCTTCACCTTTCCGTTCTGATCGAAACTATGAGACGTGAGGGCTATGAACTACAGGTAGGCAAGCCCGAGGTTATATTCAAGGAAATAGATGGCAAAAAGCATGAGCCCATTGAAGAATTGATTGTCGATGTTCCCGAGGAATCAAGCGGTAAGGTTATCGAAATGGTAACCCAGAAAAAAGGCATGCTAAAAGTCATGGAGCCCCGGGGTGATGTACAACACCTGGAATTTGAAATTCCATCACGCGGACTTATAGGCCTTAGAAACAACATGCTTACCGCAACAGCCGGCCAGGCTGTTATGACGCACAGATTTAAAGATTATGAGGAATACAAGGGCGATATCGCGAGCCGAAACAAGGGATCCATTGTTTCAGGAGTTGAAGGACAGGCACTTGCCTATGCCATTGACAGGCTTCAGGACAGGGGACGCTTCTTCATAGAACCTGGTGAGAAGGTATACAAGGGCCAGGTTATAGGAGAGAATACGCGGGAAGGAGATCTTGAAGTAAATGTTATCAAGGGCAAAAAACTTACGAACATGCGTGCATCTGGATCAGATGATGCCAATAAAATCGCACCTAAAATTGTGCTTTCCCTCGAAGAATCCATGGAATATATCCGCGAAGACGAATATCTTGAGGTGACTCCTTTAAATTTAAGGATGAGGAAAATATCCATGAATTAGAATAACTCCATGCCATGAAACACTTTGAAATGAAAACCCTTGAATTCCTGACTAAGCTCAGGAAGAACAATAACCGGGATTGGTTTCAGGCTAACAAGGACAACTGGACAGCAATTCGCAATGATGCCAAAAACTTTCTGGCTGAGCTGGAAACCGAGATGAATAAAAGTGATGTGATCGAATCAGTCAAATTGTTCAGAATCAACAGGGATATCCGCTTCAGCAAAGATAAAACACCTTATAACACGCATATCAGCATGTCAATGAAACGGGCAGGTGCGTTCCGGAGAGGTGGTTACTATCTAAAGATAAAGCCGGGAGAAAATTTTATGGCAGCCGGCTTCTGGGGGCCTGAGACTAGCGACCTGAAGTTGATCCGTGCTCAGCTTGAACTAGATGCGAGCCCACTAAAGAAGATTATTTCTTCAAAGAGCTTTAAAAAACATTTCGGAACGCTGCAAGGGGAAAAACTGAAATCGGCACCAAGGGGCTTTGTTAATGACCACAAGGATATAGAATTGCTCAAAATGAAGCAATTTATAGTGACCAAACAATTTACAGATAAGGAAGTATTGGATTCCAGCTTTATGTCGAAGCTTGTTTCATCCTACAAGGCTGTAAGACCTTTCTTCGACTATATGTCCGATATTTTGACGCATGATTTGAATG
>RFSX01000162.1 GCA_009923745.1 Chitinophagia bacterium | reverse complement strand
TCTGTCACCGGGGCCTAAGCCATCACCATGTCCTATCTGAAATTTCAGTCCATTGATGTTTACATCTATAGGGTTTTTGTGAATTATGGCACCCAGTTCTTTTTCAAGGTAGTCAAACATCCAGAAGTCGTGATTCCCGCAAAAAATATGAACAGGGATTTTTCTTTCCGTAAATTCTGCCAGCTTTCCCAATAGTCGGATATACCCTTTGGGTACAGCGGACGCGTATTCATACCAATAATCGAAGAGATCACCCAAAAGATAGAGGGCTTCTGTATCATCGATGATGCTGTCAAGCCAGCGGACGATCATCTTTTCCCTCTCTTTACTGGGAATGCGTGTATCTAATCCAAGGTGGAAATCTGAAGCGAAATATACAGCCATATGTCAACCTACAAATCTCTTGTCAGCCTCCATGACTGCCTCACAATTCGGGCATTTTCGAAGGTTTTCAGACTCGTAAAAGTTTTTGAATCGTGGCAGAAAATCCTTTTCAATATTGGTCAACTTAAAATAGTCTTCGTGAAGCTTGGTATTGCAATTATCACAAAACCACATTAGTCCGTCTTTTTCATCAGATGTTCTTTTCAGTTCTACGACCAGGCCAATTGAACCCTCTGATCGCATTGGGGAGTGGGGCACCTTGGCGGGCAAGAGGAACATTTCTCCTTCTCTTACAGGAATATCGACGGCTTTTCCATCTTCCTGGATACGCACATTTATGTCGCCTTCGATCTGGTAGAACAACTCTTCTGTTTCATTATAGTGATAGTCCTTGCGGGCATTGGGGCCGGCAACGATCATAACTATATAGTCTCCGGCATCTTTGTAAAGGTTTCTATTTCCTACAGGGGGCTTCAGCTCTTCCCGGTGTTCATCAATCCATTTCTGCAGGTTAAAAGGTCTTCGTACTGCCATTTTGATCTGTTTTTGTGAGAGGTAATTTAGGGATTTTTTCTGTAATTAATGACGACGAAACACGCTCAAAGAATAAAGGGACAGTTCATTTAAGGCCGCCCCTTTACAAATGCTGATCAATTCCAATTCTTTTTATGAAAAACTCAAGCTCTGTATTGAAGACGGATTTCATATAGCAAAGTATTATAGGACAAGCTCTTTTAATGAAAATTTAACTAAAATCCTCTCGCATTTCCATCTCCGTAATAATAAAGGTGGCCATAAGCCCTTTTTATGATGTATCCAGCGAGAATACCGTAAACAAATCCACCGATGTGCGCCCACCAGGCAATCCCTCCCATGCCTTGTTGGCCGATGCTTCCCATACCACTTGAGAGTTGCTGAAGAAACCAGAACCCCAGAAATAGTGTAGCAGGTAATTGAAAACGAGTAAAAAAAATGATAAAAACAAGTTTGACGCGGGAGCGGGGGAATAATATCAGGTAGGCACCCATTACCGCAGAGATCGCGCCACTAGCTCCTACGGACGGAATCATGGAAAGAGGATCTGCCAACATGTGAATAAGTGCAGCGACTGTGCCCCCTATGAAATAAAACAAACTGAATCGGGCACTGCCAATTACAGCCTCTATATTATCGGCAAATATCCATAGGAACAGCATATTGCCAATAAGATGCATCCAACCGGCATGCAAAAACATGGAGCTCAGAATAGTGTAATACTCTTTACCTGCCCATATTTCAGCCGGGATCATACCGTAATGTGTAATAAATGATTCTGCTGAAAGTCCAAGTCTTAGCTCGTAAACAAAAATGAATATATTGATGAGTATTAATGAATAGCTTACCAATGGCTTATGGCCTCCAATAATATTATCGTCCCCAATTGGGAATATCATGAACTGAACTTTTTTATCATGTTCCTTCCCAGTTGGTAGCGGTGCACCTCATCGGGACCATCCGCCATACGCAGGACGCGCGCATAGGCATAATATTCTGCCAAGGGGGTGTCCTGGCAAAACCCAAGGCCACCATGAATCTGAATAGCCCTGTCTACAACACGGCAAGCCATGGAAGGCACAACGATCTTGATCATAGCGATCAGATCTTTGGCTTCTTTGTTACCTGCCCGGTCAATTTTATCGGCTGCCGCCAGGGTAAGAAGACGAGCTTGCTCGATTTCACAGCGGCTGGTCGCGATAATCTCCCGTATGCTGCTAAAGTCTCCAAAGGACTTGCCAAATGCCCTGCGCTCATTCGCACGTGCACACATCATTTCCATAGCTCTTTGTGCTGTGCCTATCAATCGCATACAATGATGTATTCGTCCAGGTCCAAGACGACCCTGTGCTATACTGAAGCCAGCCCCTTCTTTTAGTATGATATTCTCAAGGGGTACTTTAACATTTTCAAGATTTATTTCAGCGTGGCCCTCAGGCGATTCATAAAAACCAAAAACCTTAAGAGGCCGCACAATGGTAATACCTTCAGCATCTGCGGGCACCAGGATCATGGACTGTTGATGGTACTTGTCAGCTTCAGGGTTGGTTTTACCCATGACAATAAAAAGTGCCACTTTCGGATGCATCGCACCGGTGGACCACCATTTTCGGCCGTTCACCAGATAGTGATCTACCTTTTTTTCTATAGAACACTGAATGTTGCTGGCATCAGAAGAGGCAACGTCAGGCTCTGTCATTAAAAAAGCTGATCGTATGCTTCCGTCAAATAATCGAGTTAAATAATGTTTTTTTTGCTCTTCAGAACCATAGCGTGCCAGGA
>RFSX01000161.1 GCA_009923745.1 Chitinophagia bacterium | reverse complement strand
GCGTACCAATCCATTTATACATGATCAAAATAGTTTCAAATGCCTAAGTTTCGTTCCTCGCATTCAAGAGCTTCTGGTAGAAACATATCTTATGTATTTCGCTTACTCGTTTTGATTGTCTTTTTGACGGCATTCATCATTTGGGGTTTACATTTTTATATGGACGATAGCCCCCAAAGGTCATCTCAGGTAAATGTTAAAGTTTATTACCCTGAGGAATTGAATTCAAAGAATGATCCCCACTTTGTAAAACCATTTGAACGCTGCTATATACCTAATGAGTTATATGAGCTTATACACCACAGATACTACTCATTGGGCTATGATGAAAGCATTGAGCAGGCCAGATGGGTGTCCTATGAGTTAACAGGTGCTTCACTGAAGGAAAAAAACGTGGAAAGAACGAACTGGTATATGGAAGATGGACTTATAAAAACCGGGTCTGCCAGTTATTATGATTTCAAAAACAAGAATTATTCGCGCGGCCACCTGGCTCCTGCCGCCGATATGGCCTTCAATGAAATAGCGATGAAGGAAAGTTTTTTATTGAGTAATATGAGTCCTCAGAAAGCTGCATTCAACCGAGGCGTCTGGAATGAGCTGGAACAGAATATTCGCCAATGGGCCAGCCTTAAAAGCAAGCTTCAAATTACAACAGGCCCTTTATTCTATGATCAAGATATAGAATACATAGGATCCAATAAAGTTGCAGTTCCACATGCCTTCTACAAAGTAATCCTTGATAAAGAAAATGGAGAGGGTATTGGTTTTATAATTCCAAATGCAGTGACAGATGTTCCACTGTCATCCTTTGCTTACACTATAGATGTGTGTGAGCATAATACCGGATTGGATTTTTTCCAAGCATGTTATGCTAGGAAGCAAGATGAATTAAGCATAGAGTCTGACTTTGAATTGGAAAATTGGCCTATGGATCAAAACATATACCATAAACGGGTTAATGTGTGGAATAAAAATAATTGATTATTGCTTACCGTTTCCGACGGATTGAACTTCAGGCTGAATATCCTGTGGCGTTAAGGGACGTGTTTTAGTCTTACCGGTCCTGTAGGCGTGTTCAAATTTCTTCCATGGTACGGCCTTATAGTAGTTTTCAGCAAAAAAGGTCATGATCATTTCAAACTTCTCCTTTTGGAGAAAGCCTGCTACAGGCTGGATAACTTCCAGATTCTCATTGATGAAAACAACAGTTGGATAACTCATTTTACCCTTCATGATTTCATATGCCAGTTCGTGATAACCACGCCGGCTAAAACTACCAACGTACTTATAAGTCTTACCGTTAAAAACGATCTCTTCCTTTTGCTCTGCATTGAATTTAATGGGATAGTAGTTTTCGTTGACGTATTGAACAATGTAGGGGTCAGAAAGCGTCGTCTTCTCCATTTGTTTGCAATACCTGCACCAATTGGTATATACATCGACCAATATCTTTTTCTTTTCCTTCTTATTCAACTCCAATGCTTCTTCCCAACTCAACCAGTTGACCACGGATTGGGCCTTAGCTGCCATGCTCGTAGCTGTAAAAAACATCAGTGTAAGAAAAACCCTCATTATCTGCTCTTTAAATCAATTTCAAATAAACATTAATGTAACCACATTGTCAAAGAATAAGTGGGGCAGATAGCCTATATTAAAATTACTTTAACACTTATGCTAATTAAGCACTCTTATTTATGATATACGTACAAGTTATCATCCAAAAACCTTTTCATATACGAATAAGATTTGCCTAAATAAGGTGCTCTTACACCAGTATAAAGCTGTTTATTAGCTTTAAACTGCCATATTTCATCCCATATATTGGATTTAATAAATGTGTTTATAGTCTTGGTTCCGCCCTCAACGAGCAGGCGACAAATATCATAGTCGGAGTAAAGTATCCGACAAAGACGGGGTATTAGATTATCGTCAAATTTTACTGTAACTATTTTCTTGATTGGATCAGGTGATTGTTGCTGACTTTCTGTGATAAAAAGAGTAGGATTTTCGTCGCCCCATAATGTATGTGTTCTCGGCAAACTAAGATCCCTGTCTAAAATAACCCTGATAGGATTTTCTCCAGGCACCAGTCGGGTTGTGAGTGAAGGATTGTCAATAAATGCTGTGTTGTAGCCGACTAAAATCGCGTCGGCTTGAGATCTGAGCTGATGACCTTTAATCTGACAGGCCTTATTACTTATACTGATGCGCCCTTGTTTTGACCCTATGTAATTATCAGTTGTTTGAGCATACTTGATTTGGACAAATGGCCTGCTTTCAAGATTTGCAATAAACGGAGCTATCAGTTGTCTGCCTTCATTCTCACATATACCTTTGCTTACATCAATGCCTCTCTCTTTTAAAAGTTTGAGGGAACTGCCCATCATATCAGGATTGGGGTCTGACACTGACACCACAAGTTTTTTAATTCCATTTTTTAAAATGGCGTCTGTGCAGGCACTGGTTTTGCCAACAGTTCGACAAGGTTCCAGACTTACATACATGGTACTTTTAGTAAGCAGGCTTTTGTCAGATTCTCTTACATTTTTTAAGGCTTCGATTTCAGCGTGGGCCTTTCCATGTTCCTTATGATATCCTTCTCCAATAAATGAAAACCGGACAGTTTTTCTGCCAGGCTTATGTCCAATATGTTGCAAAACGTGTGAGTCATTTTCAACACCTGAACTGCAGGCACTTCCGGAGGA
>RFSX01000017.1 GCA_009923745.1 Chitinophagia bacterium | reverse complement strand
ACACTAAACAATTTTCTTTTAACCGATTATTTATAACGCTAAATTGTTAGTCATGAATTTGCAGCAGCTAAATGACAAGGAGCTGATCCAAAGCTACCTTGAAGGTGATCAAAAAGCTTTCGAAGTTTTACTGAATCGTCACAGGAATAAAATATACACTTCCATTTATTTATTCGTGAAGGATTCCGACCTGGCAGAGGATATATTCCAGGATGTATTCATTAAAATCATTGATACCCTCCGCAAGGGTAAATACAACCATGAAGGCAAGTTCCTTCAATGGGCTATGAGAATCTCGTACAATATGTGTGTGGACAATTTTAGAAGGTCCAAGCGCAGGACAAAGGTTTCCGCTACCGAGACTTTTGACATCTTCGATGTTCTGGAAACAAACGAAGACAATATGGAAACCATGATTATTAAAAGTCAGTTACATCAGAAAGTCAGAGAGCTTGTAGACCAGCTTCCTGCAGAGCAAAGAGAGGTCGTCATCTTGCGCCATTACGCCGATATGAGCTTTAAAGAAATATCCCAATTAACCCGAGTTAGCATAAATACTGCCCTTGGAAGGATGCGCTATGCCCTTATCAATATGCGCAAAATGGTCAGTGAAAGAGAACTTTTAGCCTCATAATAGGTTTACAGTATCAAGAACTACTGTTTTAGAGACAGGTAATCGTCAAGACCAGAGATTGAGTTTTGTTATAATTGGGTTGCCTGTCTTTTTTTATGCCCTCAGCTAAAATTCCTGCCTTTTCAACTGCATTTTATATAAAACAAGGACATAAAGCCTATTCCGGCTATATACAGAAGGCAATAACCAGTCGTAGAAAGAGGAAAAAAGACATCAAAACATATCATCATAGTTGTTACTCCCATCTACCCCATTCCTTTCTTTCTTCACAACATCTAATTCTGGTAGTTCCAAAAAGTCTTCATCATCGTCTTCATCCGTAACTTTAACCTCCCTGTATTTTATATACTCCCCTTTCAAATCATCTTCGTCAGAATTCTTCAATCTGTGATTGCTTAATGCTTTAAAGGCCAGGTAAGCACTTACAAAGGGATAGCCAACTAAAGACAGGCCGGTAAAAACAAGGCCTTTAACAGTGTCCCGTTTTATCATGCGCCATAGCCAACTTACATACTCGACGACTACTTTGTGATTCAGCACCAATGCCAGAATAAATAAAGGCAATGCAAGCCAGGAGAGTAGCATGAAGATGCCCCGTACCGCCGTTATGGCGAACCACACCATCATGAATAGAAAGAGCACTATAAGAATTCCGAAAAAAGGATTACCACTTTCTCTTCTAAAGATCATTTTTCTTTTGGACTAAAGGTAAAAATTATAGCGCCGCTATTCCAGTATTATAGATAGCTGTAACTAAATCATAGACTGCTCAAACTGTTTTTCATACAATTGTCTGTAGTGCCCTCCCTCATTAGCAAGCAATTCATCATGGCTCCCTTCTTCCAAGATAGTTCCTTTGCCAAGAACCAGAATCTTGTCAGCATGCCTGATGGTCGATAACCGGTGCGCAATAATTATAGAGCTGCGCTTTTCTATGAGCTTTTCTATGGCGTATTGAATAATGGCTTCCGTCTCTATATCAACAGATGAAGTAGCTTCATCAAGGATTAGAATATCAGGATCGACAACCAGGGCTCGTACAAAAGATATCAATTGCTTCTGCCCCATCGAAAGATTGGAGCCCCTCTCCGTAAGCATAAAATCATAACCACCAGGTAGCTTTTGAAAAAATTCATCCGCCCCGATTGTCTTGGATGCATCGACAATCTTTTCTCGGGAAATACTGCTGTCTTTCAGCCGTATATTATCTATTACTGTACCGTTAAAGAGAAAAACGTCCTGCAAAACAATGGCAATCCGCTCTCTCAGGGACTTAAGATCATACTTCCTGATGTCCGTTCCGTCAATCAGGATTTTTCCCTTCTGGGTCTCATAGAATCGACTTAGAATATTTATGATGGTTGTTTTGCCCGAACCCGTGCTTCCTACAATAGCCATCGTTTTGCCGGCCTCAAGTTTGAAATTTATATCATTCAGGACATAGGTCTCATCATCATAAGAAAAATGTACATTTCTAAACTCCACATCTCCATCAATTTTCGAAACCGTTTTATCACCGTAATCAGATATATAATCTTCCCTCTCCAGTAGTTTGAATACCCTGTCGGCAGCCACAAGACCCATTTGCAAGGTGTTGAATTTATCAGCCAACATTCGAACCGGTCTGAATAACATATTCAGATAAAGAGGGAAAGATACAAAGGCACCAGGGCTGATAGTACTGTCCCAGATACCCTTAGAACCAAGCCAAACAAGCAATGATAGTGCAATAGCAGATATCAGTTCAACAACGGGATAAAATATAGCGTAATACTCAATCGAATTGAGATTGGCTGATGTATACTTCCGATTAATTTTCCTAAATTTTTCAGACTCCTGCTTCTCTGCATTGAACATCTGTATTATTCTCATTCCTGAGATCTGCTCTTGAAGGAATGAGTTCATGGCAGAAATTTCGTTTCGTACCCTCTGAAAAGAAACCTTGACCTTCTCCTTAAAAATATAGGTGGCAAGAACCATGAGAGGCAAGGTCACTAGACTGATCAGGGTAAGCCTCCAGCTGTGGTAAAACATGAAACCAAGTACAGCGAAGATGCCCAGGATATCAGCAATCATAGTAAGTACGCCCTGGGTAAAAATTTCATTGATAGCTTGAACATCACTGATTGTCCGCGTGATAATCTTACCGACTGCCGTTTGATCAAAAAAGCGCAACTTAAGACTCTGTACCTGCTTGAATACATTTACCCTCAAATCCTTGATGACACTCTGCCCCAACACAGCTGAATAATATATAAAGGCATATCGAATCAATACATTGAGCACTACGAAAATCAGGTATATGACAACCATGGTTTTGAGGCCCGCTATATCTTTTACAAAAATGTAGTCATCTACCATGGTACCTATCAGAAAAGGCCTGATATTCGCAATAGGCGCCATCAGAACAGCCATAGCAAGGCAAAAGATGAACAAGGCCATATACGGCTTAGCCAGTTTGAGTACCTTAGCTAACACAACGATGTCTAAATCCTGTTTGGTGCTTTCCTGCATGTAGTTGCCGGGCTGTTAATCCCGGATGAATAGCCGATCCGAGGTAAATATTACATATGAAAATAAAAGAAGTTCAATTGCAAGGAGGCCAAACACTTAAATTGTGAAGTGTTCGCCGGGCTTTTATCCGCTCTTGGAATAAAAATTCATCATTTATTTACAGCTTTATGAGCTAAAACTTTCATCTTGAAAATAGACAGGGAGATATTCCGCATATCCATTCCGAACATCATTTCAAACATATCTATCCCACTCCTGGGAATAGTAGACACCGCATTGATGGGAAGAATGCAGGACCCTGCCTACATTGGAGCCATAGCTATTGGGGGTATTATCTTTAATATTTTGTATTGGGGTTTTGGCTTTTTGCGTCCTGGAACCACGGGATTAACGGCCCAGGCTTATGGAAGAAAAAATCTACCCGAAGCCTATAGACTACTCATTCGCGCTTTATCGCTTGGTGTTATTTTTGGTGTTTTACTGCTTGTTTTTTCAGCACCGCTTGCAGATCTTTTCTTCGGGATATTGAGTGGATCTGTAAAGGTCAAAGAGCTCGCTTCAGAATATTTCAGCATTCGAATACTTGCTGCTCCTGCTGTTCTCTGTGTATTTGCTTTTCGCGGTTGGTTTTTTGGCATGCAGAATGCCATTGCCCCAATGGTACTTACCATTGTGTCCAACGTCCTGAACATTCTGTTCAGCTGGTACTTCGTTATGAAACTGGATATGTCCGTTAAAGGCGTAGCCCTCGGGACTGTCCTGGCTCAATGGATAAGCTTTTTGCTGGCAGTTGGAATATTGCTCTACAGACACAGGCTCACCGTAATACAGTATATCAATCAAGAAGTCCTGCAAGCTGCCGAACTCAAAAGATTCCTCGTAGTTAACAGGGATATGTTTATACGAAACATGGGGCTCATACTTGTTTTCAGTTTCTTCACAAATCACAGCTCAAAACTTGGCGATCGGTACCTGGCCGTAAACCAAATGCTTCTCGAGCTGTTTTATTTTATGTCGTATGCTATTGATGGGTTTGCCTATGCGTCTGAAAGCCTTGTGGGGAAATATCTGGGAGAAGGCAGCATTGAAAAAACAAAAACTGTCATAAAAAAATGCCTGTATTATGGCCTGCTTCTCGGTGTTTCATATGCTCTGGCTTATATCTTTTTTGGCGAACAGATCCTTGCAATACTGACAACCAATAAGAGCCTGATAGCCGAAGGGCAGGACTATCTTATTTGGTGTGCTCTTGTCGGCTTGGCCGGGGCACTTGCATTTATTTGGGATGGCGTGTACAGCGGTGCTACAGCTTCCGTAGAGTTGCGTAACTCAATGCTGATATCCGTGGCCCTGTTTTTTATCATATTCTATATGACTGATGTATATTATCCCCTCCTGGCCGTCTGGACTGCTATGATAGCATTTATGCTTGGTCGATCAGGGTTTCAAATACTTCTCTTCAAGAAGAGCATTCTTAATAGATGGGAGAATATGCACTAGAGCATGCCTTCATCAGCGAAGCTATAGTATGCTGCATCTCCAATTATAAGATGGTCCAGCACTTTGATTTCCAGGTCATCGCCTGCTCTTTTTAATTTAGCTGTTATACTCTTATCCGCTTCTGAAGGCTGGAGGTTGCCAGATGGATGATTATGCGCCAATATCAAGGACGACGCCGAGGCATTGAGTGCTCTTTTAAATAAAACCTTGGGGTCAACAACGGTGCCGGAAACACCTCCAATACTTATTGTCTCGGTGCAAATCAGGTGATTGGCCCTGTTGAGCATCAATACAACAAACTCTTCATGCTGTAGATCGCCCATCTGGCTGTTGAGTATGTCAAAAGCATCCTGGCTGGACATTACACGTGTCTTTCTGCTCTCAGGCTCCGCCTGTCTCCTCCTTCCCAATTCAAAGGCAGCCACGATGGCTACAGCCTTTGCCCTGCCTATGCCTTTCTGCTTAACCAGTTCGCCCACACTAAGCGCAGCAAGCTTTTTTAAACTGTGTTTGTATGTAATCAACATCTGACGTGCAAGATCTATTGCCGAAGCATCCTGAATACCCTGGCCTATCAGAATAGCCAGAAGTTCAGAATTGCTTAATTTATTCTTGCCTGTATGGATGAGCTTTTCCCTGGGCTGTTCTTCAAGCGCCCAATTTTTAATTGTTCTTGTCTTATTGTACATACTGCTGTATGCACAATGCACAGAAAGGTGATCAGATTTTACTCATAGCCTGCTCAAGATCAGCGATAAGATCCTGAACATCCTCAACCCCAACACTAAGCCTGATCAAAGAATCTGTCAAACCGACCTTCATGCGCTCTTCCTTCGGGATTGATGCATGGGTCATCGACGCAGGATGACCTATGAGGGATTCTACACCTCCCAAAGACTCAGCCAATGAAAAGAGTTTTGTTCTTCTCAGGACTTTTTTAGCAGTAGCAAAGCTGTTGGACTTGAAGTCGAAGGATACCATACCTCCAAAAGCTCTCATTTGCTTCTTGGCTACTTTATGGCTTGGATGATCTTTAAATCCCGGATAGTATACCTTTGACACCCTGGGGTGCTTGATAAGGAAATTGGCAATGGCTTTAGCGTTCTCACAAGATCTTTGCACTCTGAGATGAAGAGTTTTAATACCTCTCAAGACGAGGAAACAATCCTGCGGGCCAGGAACTGCTCCGGAAGCATTCTGAATAAAATAAAATTTATCAGCCAACGCCTTGCTCTTTGTCACCAAAACACCCATAACAACATCAGAGTGTCCACCAAGATACTTGGTTGCCGAGTGTAATACCACGTCCGCTCCCAGGTTAAGAGGTGTTTGGAGAAATGGAGAGGCAAAGGTGTTATCCACAACGAGTTTAATACGCCTGGCCTTAGCAATCTTAGCAATCGCCGCAATATCGACTACGTTAAGCATTGGGTTGGTGGGTGTTTCAACCCATAGGATTTTTGTCTTATTAGTAATATACGCTTCTAGCTCATCGGCTTTTGTCATATCAACGAATCGCGATTCGATTCCGAATTGCTCATAGACTCTTCTGAGCAAGCGGTACGACCCCCCATAAAGATCATTGACAGCCAGAACTTCATCACCCGTTTTCAGGGTCTTCACCACAGCATCCATAGCTGCCAGGCCACTGGCAAAACAAATGCCATAACGCCCGTTTTCAAGGGCCGCTACATTTTCCTCAAGTACTTTTCGTGTTGGGTTCTGACTTCGCGCGTACTCGAATCCTTTATGCTTACCGGGGGCATCCTGCACATAGGTAGAGGTCTGATAAATGGGAGTCATGATTGCTCCGGTACTGGGGTCCGGGTGAACCCCCGCATGAATTACTTTGGTTCCGAATTTCATTTGATTTCTGTTTTTATGATCACAAAGGGAAACCCAAAGATAGATCAGCCCTGAGTAATAAACACTATAATAATATATGGTTGACTTATACCAGTAATGATCTGCAGGATGATTCAATATCATCTATACTCAAGCCGTACTTCTCCAGCAGGTCTGCTGGTTTTCCGCTTTCGCCAAAACTGTCATTGACGGCTACAAACGCCATCCTGGCAGGATGGTGTTGTGCCAGCAGTGCTGCAATACTCTCTCCAAGTCCTCCCGCACGCTGATGCTCTTCTGCTACTACGCAACATCCTGTTTTGCGAACAGAATCCAATATGGCCTGATCGTCAAGTGGTTTTATTGTATGTATGTTGATAAGTTCAACACTTATTCCTTCAGATTCCAGCTTGCGGGCTGCTTCTACCGCATACCACAGCATATGGCCTGTCGCTACCAGGGTAATATCCTTTCCTTCATTCATGAGGATGGCCTTCCCTATTTCAAACTCTCCTTCAGGCATGAAAACGGGCCATCCTGGTCTGCCAAATCTCAAGTAGACTGGGCCTTTAAAATCTGCGATTGCTTTAGTCGCTTCCTTGGTCTGATTATAGTCAGCAGGATTAATGACTGTCATGCCCGGCAACATTTTCATCATGCCTACATCTTCCAAAATCTGATGCGTTGCACCATCTTCACCCAATGTCAATCCTGCATGCGATGCACAGATCTTGACATTCTTATGCGAATAAGCAATCGATTGCCTGATTTGATCATACACCCGCCCCGTACTGAAATTTGCGAATGTAGATGTAAATGGAATCTTGCCGGCAGTAGCAAGTCCTGCAGCAATACCCATCATATTAGCTTCAGCAATGCCCGCCTGAAAAAACCTTTCCGGGTTTTCCTCAATAAAATTATCCAGCTTCAGGGATCCCGCAAGGTCCGCGCACATGGCTACAACATTTTTGTTTTCACGTCCCAGTTCGGTCATGGCTGCTCCAAAACCGTCACGCGTTGCTTTCTTTTGTGTATATGTGTATTTATCCAACATGTCAATAATCTCCTAGTGTTTCTTTAAGTTGTGACAAGGCTATCTCGGTTTGTTCGGCATTCGGTGCTTTACCATGCCAGTGATGGGTTCCTTCCATAAAATCAACACCCTTACCCATTATGGTTTTCATCAGGATGACCTGGGGTTGGCCTTTTCCTGTATTATTGCGCGCTTCCTGCACTTCATGAAAAATGCTGTCGAAATCATGACCATCCATATGGCAGACCTTCCATCCAAAAGATTGCCATTTAGCAGGCAGGTCGCCAAGGCTTATAACCTCATCGTTGGGACCATCAATTTGCTGTCCATTCCAATCCACTACGGCAATAAGGTTATCCACTTTGTGGTGTGCCGCAAACATAGCAGCCTCCCATACCTGGCCTTCCTGTAGCTCGCCATCACCCATCAGCACAAAGACATGTCTGTCATCACCATTCAGCTTTTTGGCTAAGGCTGCTCCAATGGCAGCCGACAATCCTTGTCCCAAAGAACCTGACGCTATCCGGATTCCAGGCAATCCTTCATGGGTGGCGGGGTGGCCTTGTAATCGGGAATTCAGTTTTCGGAATGTGTTGAGTTCTTCGACCGGAAAATGTCCACTGCGCGCAAGAACACTATACCACACCGGGGAGATGTGCCCGTTTGAAAGAAAAAACATATCCTCATCGTGAGCCTCCATATTGAATGAAGAATCACGCTTAAGAATATTGAAATACATTGCTGTAAAAAAATCAGCGCATCCCAGGCTTCCGCCGGGGTGTCCTGAATTGACTGCAGACACCTGGCGTATAATATCTCTTCGGACCTGACTGGCGATATCCCTCAGCTTTTGAATATCAGCTTGCATCTAAGAATTGGCTTTAGAAAAAAATGAAAAAGGCAAGCCTTGAAAGCTTGCCCTTTTAAAAACAATATCTCTTTGAACTGATTTAGTTTACAGCATCAGACAATGCTTTACCTGGCTTGAACTTTACAACATTTTTAGCAGGTATTTGGATTGTTGCTCCTGTAGATGGATTTCTTCCCTCTCTTGCACTTCTGTGTGAAGTAGAGAATGTGCCAAAACCAACGAAAGAAGCTTTATCTTTACTCTTAAGTGTTTTTTCGATTGAATCGAATACGGCTTGAACAGCATCGGATGCTTGAGATTGAGTGATATTGGCGCTATCAGCAACAACTTTAATTAAATCTCCCTTATTCATGAGTTCATTTTTTATTAAATAAATAATTTAAAAACAGTGTAAATGTAGATTAATGCTAAATATTATCAAAATTTATAATGTATTTTATCCTTAAAAAAGCCCTATTTATAAGCATTTGAGCAATTTTTCGGCATTTTTTCTTGTTTCTTACGTATAAATCTTGCTATTTCGAGCTTTCCAGAATTTTCTTTTAATGAAGAAATACATCAAATTTTTCGGCATTTTCCTATGCTTTTTCCTATCCACAACGCAGTTCAGCTCTTGTAAAACAGCTGAGGGATGTCAATTGGAAGATAAATACCAGGCAAAAACAGACAAGCACGGCAATCTCTCTAAAAAGCGCGGTGATTCGAGCTTGTTTTCAAAAAAAGAGCGCAAGAAAATGCGTTCCAACAGATAGTATCATAGATCCAAACCCCTCATCCTGGCATTAACTCTCTCTCCTACCGAATTAAAAAGTATGACGACAAGATAAATAGCCAAGCCCGGGAAAAGAGCCATCCACCATGCCTGGAAGTTGAATCGAGCGCGCTTGATTAGACTGCCCCAACTAACTTCATCAAGAGGAATTCCTATACCCAGAAAAGATAAAGTAGATTCTGTCAGAATAGCAGCGGCAATACCAAAAGAGGCTACTATTATAATCGGTGAAAACGCCATCGGCAAGACATGCTTCAGATATATTATTATATCCTTCTGACCTGCAGACTTTGCAGATAGAATATATTCCTCCTCGCGAATTTTTAATATTTCAGCTCTCAGGTGTCTTGTCACTACGGGCCATCTTAAAAAGACTATTACCAATATCACATTGGCAATAGATGGTTCCGCAAATAAGGTTAGTAGTATGAGAATAAGAAATAAACCAGGCATAGAGTCAACAATGTCAATGAGTCTTTGAATGGCCAGATCAAACGGGACACCCTTTGTCCTTGAAATAATGCTGGATTTTCGATTAGCCAAGTAAATCCACATCATTATTATTGCGGCCATAAGTATTATGCCGGACCATGTACTGGTGTAACTGGCATAAAACAGGAATAAAGCCGAAATTAAAACAGCAGGAAAAATCATTCTGGTTTCTATCCTGATTCCTTTGTCCCCGTGATAAGCGCCCAAGTACGCTAGAACAAAGGAAATGAACAAACTGATAAGCATTGAATAAAAGCCTACCTGTAAGGCTATATACGTCCCGTTGATAAGACCGGCCAACACATCCCTTCCGATATCGTCCGTGCCCAGCCAATGCCGGTAATATAATGACTGTACCTCCTGTGAATCAAAAGGTCCTCTAAGCCTGTTTGCCCTGTCAATTGAGGATGCTGAATACGGCACAATGGCTTTTACGCCCCAGTCAGCATCCCCTTCATAAAAAAACTGGATACCTGATGATGTCTTCGCAAGTATGTAGTCTTCATTGGCAATAAAGCTGTGCAGCAATGCAACAACGGCAAAAATGATCAAGCCTGTTTTCTGTGCCCGACCCAGTTGAATTGACATCTTAGTCGAAAACCATCTCATGCCCTGTACTTAATTTTAGGATTAAAGAAAGCGTACAGAAGATCTCCTGCCAGATAGGCTACTATAGTTATAAATGAAAGCAAAATCAAAATGCAGAAGACTACATTCCAATCCGCAATTTGTAGAGCATTATAAAGGAGCCTCCCCATCCCGGGAATATTAAAAATTACCTCTATAACAAGCGACCCCGAAAAAGCTGCTGCAAAGGCGGCAACAAATAAAGTAATCGAAGGAATCATAGCATTCCTTAATACCTTCCTTGTCAATATTTCCCATTTTTCCAATCCCATGGAATACGCCTGCAAAACGTAGTCCTTCCTGAATTCTTCATTAAGGCTATTTTCCACTATCCGCGAAACGTAAGCCAGGCTGTGAAGGGTAAGACAAATAATTGGCAGTATAAGTTTGGATGCATTCAGTGCTATATGCTCCAGCGTACTCTTGCCTGGATAAATATCCATCCCTATTGAAGGAAATATATTGGACCAGGATCCGTAATCGTCTGTCGTGCAATACACAACCAGTATTGTCGCCAACCAGAAAACAGGTAAGGCGTAAAAAAAATATAATACCTGCCTCAACACTGTCTGAATGCGCCCTTGGGGCTTATAGGCCAGGTAGACCCCTGTTGAAATACCAAGTAAGATGCTCAAAAACAAATCAACAAGTGTAAAGCTTAATGTCCATTGTATGGATTTACCAACCTTTTCCACTGCCCGTTTCCCATCAGTAATCGAAGGACCAAAGCCTTCATAAAATATCTGCTTCAACCAATCATGGTATTGATTATTCAGGCCATGCCACCGGATGGTAGGATAGAACATTGAATTTTCAAGCTTCGAGTCATATTTTTCTCCCATATACGCTGCAAAGCGCTCTGCATCAGCTCCTATATTGTTTAAGAGAATAAGGCTGTCCGAATCAGCTTTCGCTTTAAGCCGGTTCTCTACCGCCTGAAGCTGGTCCAGGTAGTTTTCTGCATTCATGTGTGGGACACCCTTCTTAAGAAGGGCTTTATATAGTTTCCTGGAATCAGGATCCGGAATTTTATTGCTGGTCTTCGGATAATGGTCTGGGACAATGGAAAAGTAAAATAACGCCTTATCATAGCCCAGGTCCCTGTAACATTCTGCGTACTGCCTTGCAGTTATGTTCTCCTGGTCAATCCCTCTGAGCTGCAATACAGAAATAACTGTATCCTGGGGCGTCATTTTGCTTAATGCAAAAGCAATGATGCTGATCAGGATCAGTGTAGGAATAATCAAAAGAAGGCGCTTCGTAAAGTAGCTGAACACCGATGAAAGCTTTTGACTAAACTATGAAATCTTATTCAGATTACTTTGCCAGATCAAAAGAGTTCGCCAGATAGCCGGGCCTTTTCGCCGTCGTCTTAGCTTGCAGCCTGCTGTTTATGATCATTTTTTGGAGTGGGCTATATAGGAATATAACCGGCTGGTCTTCATAAATAAGCTCCTGGAATTTCAAATATGCTTCCTTTCGAACACTGGAAAGCCTGGTATTCCTGATCAGCTCGATATACCTGTCTGCTTCCGGGTTGGCATAACCCGAATTATTGGCGGTGCCTGGAATGGCATTATCCGAATGCCACATTGAGTATGGGTCATCCGGTGCCGCATCCGTTCCTTTTGCCAAAGCCGCAAAGTCAAAATTGAAGTTGCTCAGGTTCTCCCTTCGTATCAACGACATATTTTTGGCTATTATATTAATCTCTACCCCCACAGATTTAGCGGCTTCCTGAAACAAGAGTGCTATCTTCTGGCTCAACTCACTGCCCGTAATGTAAAAATCAAGCTTTAGCTTATTAACAACGTTGCCATTCTTCTTTTCACGAATACCATCCCCATCATCATCTTTCCAGCCTGCCTGATCGAGCAATGACTTAGCCTTTTCAGGGTCATAGGATATTGGTTCCAGCTCATTGTTATAATAAGACTTGGTCGGGTTAAAGTGCCCTATTGTTCTAGTGCCTAAACCCCGATCGATATTATCAATATAATCATCGACATCAGCAAGGTGACTCATGGCCTTCCTTACAAGCTTGTCACTAAGCGGCCCGGTTTGATTATTCATTGCCAGGTAGTAGTATTGCATGATTTGAGATGTATAAAAACCCCACTTTGCAGAAAATACACTGTCTTCTTTAAGTTCAAGAAAGCGTTTGCTGGATCGAAACCTGATAAAATCGAGGCCTCCATCTCTCGCCATATTGATAGCGCTTAGCTCATCTGGCACTATTCTGAAAATGATGCGTTGGGGGTTTTGTTGGAGAAACACATTATCGGAATGATCAGCACCCCAATAATCTTCCTTGGCAGTAAGGATGATGTATTCATCAGTCTGGAAATCTGTTAATGTATATGGACCTAATTGGACAACATCTGTTTTGGCATTTACGCTAGCGTTTGTGTTTTCCACAACTTTAATCTCTGCGCTGTCCTGTATCTCGTAGGACTCAGAAATCAAAGCCCTGCCATCCAGAGTTAATACCCCCTCAGGGTCATAGATATGCGCCGGCATTACAAACGTTGTTAAGGCTACTTCACGTGACAACATATAGTCAGCATCAAAATAAACTCTGAGGGCTGTGCTGTCCGTACGAGACATTTCCAGTTTTTTCATGGGTGCGAAGTAGGGCTTCCATGCGGAAATCTCTGATAAAGGATGCTTTATCATTTGCACTGTAAAAAAGTAATCTTGAGCACATAGCGGTTTACCATCTGACCACTTCGCATCATCTTTCAGGTTTATATCATAATAAACAAGTGATTCTCCTAATATCATGGTATCAATCGATTCTGGCAGAGACTCCACCAATATCGGGGATAGTTCCAGATCATCCGGATGAAAGTCAGCCAGGGGTGTGAATATATACTGGTAAACTTCTCTACCAAGACTTGTTGTCGCATAAAAAGGATTAATCTGTCCAGGGTCGCGATTAAGATGTATGGTTACATCAAAAGACTCTGTCGTTTTGTCTTCCTCTCGGCAGGCAAACAACAACAGGCTGATGAAAATTATCAGAGAAATCCGCATGATCTTGTTTTTTTCTTTGGTTTCTGAGAATATTGTTTAAAAATCCATGCCAAGGCTGAAATAATACCTTGGGTCCAGCCTCTGACCCGTCTCAAGTCCCCAAGCATAATCGAATTTGAGATAATAGCCCAGTAATGTTGTTCTGAAACCAAATCCATATCCCATAACGAGGGGATCCCTGAAATACCTGCCGTCAAGAGTAACAACGGGGTTATCAGGTGGGTTGGAAACAGTGATGGTATTCAATGGATTATCTTCTGCGTTAGGACCAATTCCATACCAGGCAAAGCCTGCATCAAAAAAGCCTGTTACCTGTAAGTTTTTGAAAAAGCCATTACCCGTCGGTCTTCTGCTGAAAAACCTGAAGACAGGCACCCTCAGTTCCACATTGCTCAGTAAAAAAGAATTGCCATTACGGATATTGTTTTTGAAGCCTCTCAGGTGTGGGGCTAAAACCTTATACGAAGAGCCCCCGGCGCCAGGCACCGGTATACTTTCATCGAATTGGTTGAAAAGCCAATTCTCCATACCACCCAGGTAATATACTATTCGGCTGCTGCCCACTGAACTGGCACCAGCTCCTCGTAATGCAAGTACCGCATGTCTCAGAATCGGAACGTAATGCCTGGCATCAAATCCGAAAACGGCAGTATAGGCTTTTGATGGGTCAAGCTCAAAGCCATCCGTCAGCTGAAGGTCAAACTCATTGATGAATTCAATATAGGCCTTGTACCGTGTTCCATTTTTGATATTAAGACTGATGTCTAAGGTATTATCGAAAATGTATTCAGCTTTGAGGCTTAAGCGCTTTTCATTAACAAAGGGCTCGTTTAACGAAACAGGGTCTACAGAAAGTCTGATGTATTTGTCAAATCTAAGTGTCGCAGTCATCCTGAGGCTGGTGTAAATATCGAAGGGATACCTTAACTGATAAAGTCCCAATACGGTATGCCTTTTATCGCGTTGAACTGGAAAACTTTCCGGATCGATAATATTTGTCTCTGCCTTCCTGTAGAAAGCAAACCTCTTATCGATCAGGTATTTCTTATTGTCAAAAACACCAAAATATTCATAGCCATTAAAACTGGTCGGAACCCTTAATCCAAGCTGGATTTCATAGTCTTCAAAAAGATCCTTTATGGTAGCCTTGAAAAGTAATCCCAGAGGCACATTAGTCAACTCCTGGTCCTGGCCGGTATAACTTTCAAGCCCCTCAAAAAGTATACTGTTGTCCATTCTGGTGGTGAAGTCATTAAGCTTGAATTTAAGCCTTGACGCCGTTGCCCTCATCGGACTGTATTTTATTATGCGCTTACCATCCTGGAGTGTGGAAGAATAATAATCCTTGAAATATTTATCGAAAACCGAAGAACTTTCCTCTCCTTCTTTTATAATTTCATCCAACGACTCCATGTTTTGAGGGTCCGGAAATTCACTTTGAAACTTCATGCCGTCTGTTGCCTCAATTTCTTCTATAGGATCAATGAACGGAATAAAAACATCTGCCTGATGGCGGTTTTCTCCTTGCCTAAACTCAGTAGCTGCCGGTGCCCTTGCCTTTTCCTGGTCGATGACTTTTGAAAACACCTTATATTCTCCGTCATCATAATAGCTGAAATAATATCTGCCCGTCGATCGCCCGGGTTCATGAATTATGATGTTGCGTTCAAAGTTGGTGACAGCCCTTTTTTCACCAGACTCAATATCTAAAACATAAGCGTTCAGAATACCTGTAGACGGCAACAGGTACATAACCTTGTCTTCATCATACAGTCTTGGGCTCTGTTCAGAAAATTCAGGTGTGTTGGTCAGTCTTTTTAATTGCGGTTCGTCCTCCAAATTATACATGAGGAAAAGGTCAAATTCATTTAGAGGCAGAATCGTGTCAAGCACCCTCTTCTCCTCAAGGCTATCCTCCCTGTTTGACCTGAACAGTATAGCGGTGGTTCCAAAATAGTTTACAGGTATAGCATCCAGGTCATCATAGAAATCCCTGGTGAGTCGTTCGGAATTTCTCAAGCGTTTATTGTAAATATAGATGTCGGAAAACCCATCTTTTGCCGCGGAAAATAACAGCCGGTCATTATCTATATATTCCATACTGTATACCCTCTGGTAGTCCTGCGTCAGGTCTTCATCTTCGTAGGACCCATCGGGAATGAATATCTGTCGCAGTCGGATAATGTCTCTTTTTTCATAGACCACACACAACTCTGCCTTTTGGGGATGCCAGGCTATGAGTGGGTAGTTATAATCGGGCTCCTGGAATTTATTCCTGGACCCCAGTTTGAACACCTTCTTTTCCTCTCCCGTCTGTTGATTCCGGACATATAATCGAGCCTTGCCATCCTGGTTTATTACATAAGCAAGATACTTGCCATCAGGACTTTCCTTTATAACAGAAAGTGGAACGCCCTTCTTGTTTTTAAACTTCAGCCGGTCAAGTTCCTGCGTTCTAGTAAACCGGCCTTTCTCGGAACTGTACTTGCTGATATAGTATTCGTAAAAATCTTTTCCTACCTTTTCAAAACTCTCTCCCAGGATAAAAAGAAAACTGTTTTCCAGATTGCGGTTTATCCGCGTTAAATAGATAAGGTTGGCAATTGTAGCGGGGTCGTATTTTAAAGCAATATAATGCCACATCGCATGCCCGGCAGCCCTGGGGTGCTCATCAGCAAACTTCTCAAATTTTTCATAGCGCGGTTCATTCAAAAGGAGGTCTCTCAGTTCATCATCGATCTCATAATCCCAGGGACTTGATGCATAGGATACAATGCCCTCTCCAAACCAATTGGGTAAGTTTAACAGTAGGGCATTCTGTACTATCTCCTGGAAACTTGATCCATATAGAATTGAATTAAGGTATACCTGGGCTATACCCTGCTTTATCTGCTTCCGCAAATTAAGGTGATTGCCATCAAAATAGACAAACATCTTATGACCTTGGATTTTGGTTCGCCCCGCATTATTGGTAAATGCCTCTTCAAGTCCGATATTGCTTTGCTTGAGGTCCGTCAGATCAATGTAGACAATGATTTCAATCTTATCAGTAATACTGTGTTCAAGTACTTTTTGCACCTCATCGTGATCAAGTTCTGCCATTTGAATGACAGCCTGCGCTATATTACGGGACTTCCCATACCAGTATGTGACAAAGTTCTCGGTTTCATATCGTGTCCAGGCATCAAAATCATTATGATACTGAACCCTGTTTTTTCCGAATGGGGTATTTATGGCCTGGGAATACAATTCTGTTCCGCCAAAAATTAGACATAAGACTACCGTGAGAAATGTATACTTCATTCGTATGGAAAATAAGGCATTTTGCTCAATAGCTCTTATTTTATCTATTAAATAACGATAATTTGTAAAAGAAAACATCAAAGCGTCCTTAAGCTAAACCAAAAGTGCTTCCTTTGGTTGAGCTTCACAAAGAAGTAATTATGGAGATAGGGATTTTTTGTTTCAACGATTTCATGGAAAACACATATATCCTGCATGATGAGACAGGGGATTGTGTCATTATTGATCCGGGATGCAGCAATGCCAGGGAAGAAGGCATCCTGGTAGAGTACATTGACGCACAAGGATTAACGCCAAAACGCTTGTTGAATACCCACTGTCATATAGATCATGTTCTCGGAAACCATTTCGTTGCCGAGAGGTACAATCTTTCGCTTGAGAGTCATAAAGGAGAGCTGCC
Source organism: Chitinophagia bacterium (assembly GCA_009923745.1). GTDB lineage: Bacteria > Bacteroidota > Bacteroidia > Chitinophagales > Saprospiraceae > RFSX01. The sequence goes on along the minus strand of RFSX01000017.1, from coordinate 1,131 downwards.
GGTACTAGAGGCCAATAAAATGCTGGCACAGATGTACGGTATGTCCTACACCGAGTCTGTTCCTATAGACTCGTTCCTCGATGAAGGAGATGCTGTCAGCTTTGGTGATACAAGCCTTGAAGTTCTTTTTACACCTGGCCATTCACCGGCCAGTATATCTTTTTATCACCGTGAGTCCAAGCAATTGATCGCCGGTGATGTTTTGTTTCAGGGCAGTATAGGAAGGACAGACCTGCCGGGTGGTGACTTTGACACCTTGATTAAAAGCATCAAAGAAAAATATTATCCCTTGGGTGATGATGTAACGGTTTATCCGGGGCATGGCCCATCAACAACTATTATTGAAGAGAAATTACGTAACCCCTTCCTGCAGTGAGCTTCTATCGATATAAATATACCATTCGGCTGATTCTCGGCTTATTCATTTTTCTAAGCAATGGAGAATCACTCAAATCGCAATTGACCGTAGGCATCAAAGCCTCGTATTTTCTGAGCATGAGTCAGGCCCAGGAGCTGTCCTACGATGATACCCAAGATTTTCTGAGTCATAAAATTCGATTTATAGAAGAAGATGTGTCTCCAGTTCCTGAGCTTTTTGCCAGCCTGAGCAATGAACGCGCCTATGTAAAATTAGGCCTGGCTTATCGCCGTATACAGACACGCTTCAGCTTTCGGGATTTTCTGGATTATGCCAACACACACTACTCTCCAGAATTAAAACGAAGCAGCACTTTGTTGCTTCCGATGGAAGCGGGATTAAAATTGAAAAACATGCGCTTTGGTGCCGGGCCCAGCCTGTCGTTTCTGGTCTCAGAAAATACGGTATTTGAGTCTATCCGTGAACTTGAGGAAAGGCGTAATATGTTTACGACAGGTTATCACATCAGCTTTTCAATTACGCACAACAGGCTGATGTTTGAAATACTATTTGAAGAACGCTTTCACGGTGTAGCTGAATACATTTATTACAGGGGCGATTCACAGTCCTTTGATCAGAGGGCTAAATACATTTCCCTGGGTCTTGCCTACACACTTGATTTTAATTGATATAAACCACTTTTCTTAAAAAGCGGATCGACAAGCTGATTTCCAGGGTAATGTTTCTGATCTTCCTCTCGGATAAGCTTACGG
>RFSX01000160.1 GCA_009923745.1 Chitinophagia bacterium | reverse complement strand
GACTTCTTTCTTTCCAAAGCTTGTTTTTTTTAAAGTCTTAAATAGCTCAGAGGCTTAAATGTTTAATGTCGGGCAATATAAATGAGTTTAAAACACTATTAAAAATAACTTGCTTAATTTTACCCCTAGCTCAAGGAAAATTTTGAAAATCAATCTAGCAGAATCGATCAGAGAAGTCCTGTTTGACAGGAACCCCGTCAGCATATATGGCCTTGGGACGCTATGCCTGAGGCAGATTCCTGCAGATTATGGTGAAGATAGAAAAACACTTCTGCCACCCACGATGGTTCTGGATTTTATTGAGACCAGCTCCAGCAACAAGCAACTTCATGAATGGCTCAGCCTTAAATATGACATCAGTAATCAAGATGCCGATAAGGCTGTGCGCAAGTTTTCTGAGATGGTATTAAATAATCTTCTCAATTACGGCAGTGTTAATATTAAAGGCGTAGCTTTTCTGGAGCGTGATGGTGATAATGATATCATTTGCGTTGCGGATGATAGTTTGCTGTCATCTTTTTATGATGGAATGCCGGAAGTTTTGTTAGAATTACCGCAGGAAAAACCAGTGGAACAAGCAATAAATCCAGTTGTGGCACCCTTGAGCACGGCAACAGAAAGTCAAAGGGGTGGAAATGAGGATGATCTCTCCGAAAGCGATGTAAGTGAAGCGGAGAATCAGCCAGCAGGGACCCTTGGAGAAGCCGAATCGGGAGAGGTAAAAAAGCCGGCCATTGCAATGGCTGATAGCAGTGATAAATCTCAATCAGATATTGAGACTGACGACATGATAGTATTTGATCTCGAGTCGGAATTTAAAGATATAGAAGAAGTGCCAGGTCAGGATCAGGCAGAAGAAATTGAACCGTCATATCCAGAACACCAAAGTCTTATAGATGAAAAACCCAATTACAGGCGTATCTGGGGGTCAATATTAATTATAATAGCATTGCTTGTCAGTTGCTTTCTCATATATGATGCCTGCAATGTTTACAGGCATAACAAAGAAATCAAAAAGAATGAAGTATTAGAGGATAATGCGCTTCACCTTAGCGATGCCCAGGCAGGGGATGAAACTGCTGCTGCTATGCTTCAGGGCAGTGAACTGGAACCACAGCCTGCTGCACTTGATAGCTGTATTATTATAACCGGTGTATTTGCTTCTCAGAACAATGTGAGCAATATGATAGAGAAGGTCCTTTCTTTTGGTTACCAGCCCTACACCGAAGTAAATGGTCTTTATGTAAGAACAGGATTAATCTTCGAATGCTCTGATACAGACCTGGAATCATTCATACGCCTGGTGAGAAGACAAATCTCGCCCAAGGCCTGGTACTTGCAGCCAGAGCTTTATGTAGCCTACGGAACAGAATGAATTAAAACAGGCCTTTAAGAGGCCTGTTGCTAGTTACAACCCAAGTCAACGCGTGATTGAGAATCGTTGTTAGGGAAACAGAATCCTGAGAGCACTGAATCAACACCATATCTCACCAATTCCGGATCAGTGAGACTTTTTTCAAGGAAGCTTATAAGTTGTGCTTTTTCTACTTCCGTCAAATCAAGAGGAAGAAATTTTTCAGATAACCTGTCGTTTTTAACCCTTGGATTTTCTGAAACAGCTTCAGCCTTATAGTCAATAACATCAGCCAGGCTTCTCTTGCTTGATCCGTGGAAATAAAACGGGGTATCCTTGATATTGTACAGGCCTGGCACCTTGAATTTAAAGTTATCCTCTTCACGCAGTGTAAATCCGCCTCTTCCAAGATTTCTCTTATCAGAAGGAAATGCATTGTAAGAAGGTATTTGATCCATATCCTGCACTCCAAGGGCATGGAATTCAAGTGAGCCCAGGTTTTGATTATAATGGCAATTCGAGCAATTGGCTTTTGAAAAGAACAAAATGGCTCCTGCTTTCTCATCAGCTGACATCGCTGTACGGTTGCCTTTTAACCAATCCTGGAATGGCGCTTCATTAGAGATGATCGTTCTGATAAAAGCCGAAATAGCCAGTGAGCCACCGTAATTGCTGTAACGTAAGTCCTCATCAAGGTCTGGGTAGGCTGCATCGAACATTTCACGGTATCCATAACGGTCTATGAGTTCTTCGTTTATATTATATCGGTGAACCTCTAGACCTTCAAAATTTTGGGTTTCTATTGCTTCAAATCCCCAAGCATTTCGCTCCAGAGCTTCATCTCCTTCCCAAAGATGTTCGGTACCTTCATTGGCATGCAAAGCTCCAAACTGTCCATTCCAGAATGTATTTTGTACGAAAGCCACATTGACCATTGTTAATGGTCGTGCACTTTGCACATCCAGTTCCGACTCTATGTAGTCGGGATGGCGTCTTCTGTCCTCTCCATTGATGCCGAAACCCATTCCTCCGTCTGCGATCCCTTGGAAATTTCCGGGTTTGAAACCGGCTTCGGGGAAGTGACATGAAGCACAAGCAAAAGTACCCATACCAGCATCTCTGACTGCAGCCATACCAAAACCGGTTTCGTAAAACAGCATTTTACCGAGTTCTACGCGATCAATTGTCAGCTTGTTCTTCTCATCCTGAGGAATTGACTCCAAATCGTTTTCGTCGGGGAGTATATAAAATTCTGTTGTTCCATCCGGTGAAGCTTGCTGGATGAGTTTTTCCAACTGCTGATCCATTTCAACTGTTTCAGACATCCTATCTTTGCTACAGGCAAGAAAGAAAATTGAAAGGGAAAGTATAATGAA
>RFSX01000159.1 GCA_009923745.1 Chitinophagia bacterium | reverse complement strand
CCATGTATTGAAAGGCGGTAAACTCGAAGATGCTGAAAACCGGATCCCAAGCAATGGTCTTCCGACATCAGACATGTCGTTGACAGTCTGATCATCGAAAAAAAATGATTCATTATCACAGTAACCAGGGATGCCAGTTAAAATCTAATCAATTCAATCCAAGCCCCTCACAATGATTACGTATAGGCCCCGCCTGGAGGGTAAAGAGTTCATGATTCAGTTTTTTATTAGCCATTTATTCACCCTGTGTTCCATTCTCTAGCACCTTACCATCTTTTAATACCATGATACGATTCGCAATAAGAACCGTACTATATCTGTGAGATACTATTGCCGCTATCTTTCCTGCAGTCAATTTGATAATCTGTTTGAAGGCCTCGGTTTCTGCTTTGGCATCGAGTGCAGAGCTAGCTTCGTCTAGGATAAGTACTTCTGCATCTTTCATGTAGGCTCGTGCAATAGCAATTTTTTGCCATTACCCACCTGACAGATCTTTACCAACCCTGAAGCGTCTACCCAGCTGTTGTTGCACTTTGCATTTCTATGTTTTCCATCAATATCTGTTGAATTTGGCCCAACATTTGGCTATTTTGTTACACCTAATTATTGCAACCACAGACTATGGGCACTAGAAACTACGAAGGCAGGAGGTTTGACCGTCAAGAAGTTAGAGCTACTCTGGATATCCTTTCTCTAGAAGAAGCCCTTCAGATAAATATTAATAACAAGGCTTTTACAGTGACTATGCGAACTCCTGGTGATGATGCTTTTTTGGTAAGAGGCCTTTTGCATTCGGAAGGAATCTTGACGGATGCTTCATATATTCCAGACATTCAATTAAGAAAGGAAAGGCACAAAAGTGCAATTACCATTGCAGAGCTATCTGTGCCGATGGATCAATTAGGGGTTAATTATAACAACAGCCGAAGTCTCCTTTCTGTCACTTCCTGTGGCATTTGTGGTAAAACAGAATTGGATGAGCTATCTTCCTGCGAAGAATCTCTTGATCCAGGACAAAGCATTGATATTGAGGTGCTGCATAATTTGTTTGATCAAATGAAAGAGGCGCAGCACAATTTCCAGAAATCTGGAGGTACGCATGCGGCAATGGCATTTACAATCGATGGAGAGGCTCTTTGTGCCAAGGAAGATATTGGCCGTCATAACGCAGTAGATAAAGTCGTGGGGCAATTGATCATGGAGGGGAATTTGGATAGGGCATCATGCCTGACTGTGAGTGGTAGGATTTCCTACGAGATCGTTATCAAAGCTTTCAAAGCAGGTATGCCATTTCTGGCAGCCGTCTCTGCACCTTCTTCTCTGGCTGTTGATTATGCCAAAGAGTTGGGCATCAGTCTTTTCGCTTTTTGCAGAGACGGACGTGCCACATGCTATGCCAACCCACAAAATATTTTGAACGAAAAAGCATCTTTAAAACCAATTACGTGATACTATGTCAAAAAACTTAAGCGAGTTATCGGGCAAGAAAGGATTGAAATATAACCTGTTTGATAAAATGGGAGAACTGGCTATCGATACCGGTACGCCCAGTGTAAAGGACCTGGACAGACTTGCCGATGAATTCCTGATGGGAAAGGCTAATACATATGGGACAGCTACATTTTATGATTTTTTGAAACCCGAAAACAAGGGTAAAAAAGTCTATGTCTGCAATGGCACGGCATGTCTATGCGCCGGCACCCAGGAAAATGTGAATACGTCCCTTTCTGCTCACTTCTCTGAAGATGAGATTGGCCATATGACCTGTCTCGGACGTTGCCATGAGAACAGTGCTTTTCATTATAACGGCAAAAACTATTCTGGAGGTGCTATCCAAAAACTGGATCATATTGTTGAGAGCAACAACGGACTAGCTCTTAACAAAGACAACTACAATGTAAAGGCAAATGGTGAAGTGATATTAACAAAGTCCTTTAGTGACATCCAGGAATATTATGAGCCATTGCGTCGGGCTATTCTAAAAGGTTCGGAATGGGCTTTGGAAGAAATCAAGACGTCAAATCTGCGAGGTCGGGGAGGTGCAGGATTTCCAATTGGACTTAAACTTGATTTTTGCCGAAAGGAAGAGAGTGCTACAAAATTCATCATATGCAATGCAGATGAAGGAGACCCTGGCGCTTATTCAGACAGATATCTTCTTGAAGAGAGACCGCACTCCGTCCTCTTTGGTATGCTTATATCCGGATTTGTAGCTCAGGCCAGCCATGGAGTGGTCTATATCCGTGCTGAATATCCGGAGGCTGCTGAAACAGTTCAGGCTGCTATCGATCATCTCAGGAAAGAAAATCTTCTGGGTGAAAATATAGCCGGAAGTGATTTCAGTTTCGATATCAAGATCATTCGTGCCCAGGGATCTTATATCTGTGGCGAGGAAACGGCATTGATCAACTCCATAGAAGGGCAACGTCCGGAGGTCAGAGTAAGACCACCATTCCCTGCACAAAGGGGATTGTTCAATAGACCAACAGTGGTCAATAATGTAGAAACCCAGGCAGCTTTGCATTTTATAATTTCGAATGGCGGTGAAGCCTGGAAGTCTATAGGCACAGAACGATCTTCGGGTACCAAGTTGGTGTGCCTGGACAGCTTGTTCAATAATCCCGGAATGTATGAAGTCGAAATGGGGACTCCTTTAAAAGAAATCGTGTATGATCTTGGTGGCGGGTTTAAGAGACCGGTGAAAGCACTTCAGATTGGAGGGCCTTTGGGTGGACTGGTGCCGACATTC
>RFSX01000158.1 GCA_009923745.1 Chitinophagia bacterium | reverse complement strand
AAAGGCAAAACATGTTTTGGTTTTCCAAAGACAGGTAGGCACCGTTGCCGATTCATAATTGAATCTATAAAAGACCTGAGAAAAAACCTTCGCAAACTAAAATCTGATCTTATCGTGCGGGTTGGCAAACCCGAATGTATAATTCCTGAATTGGCCCGACAGTTTAAAACAAGTTACGTTTACTGCAATAGAGAGAGAACAAGGGAGGAGGTTGAGGTTCAGGACGGCTTGGAGAATAACCTGTGGCAGATAGGTCAGGAAGTAAGATATTACAGGGGTAAAATGCTCTATTATACTGCAGATTTACCATTCCCCGTATCGCATACACCTGACGTATTTACGCATTTTCGCAAGGAAGTTGAAAAAATTATTCCTATCCGAAAGCCACTTGAATTGAAATGGACAAAGCTGGCCACACCTGTTGATGCAATTGACGCCGGGAGTATTCCGAATTTAAAGGATTTTGGTTGGGATACATTTAATGAAAATCCCTATGGTTTAATAGGCGGTGAAACTGAAGCTTTGAAGCAAGTCCGTTACTATCTGTGGGAAACTGACCTGATAAGTACATACAAAGAAACACGTAACGAAATGCTTGGAAGAGATTATTCGAGCAAGTTTTCTGCCTATCTGTCCCAGGGATGCCTGTCTCCCAAAATGGTTTACAACGAAATTCAGAGATACGAAAAAGATCGGACAGCAAACAAGTCAACTTACTGGTTGATTTTTGAATTGTTATGGCGTGATTTTTTTCGGTTTATGGCCAAAAAGCATGGCGATAAAATATTTAGAAGAAAAGGCACGCGAGATGAATCCGATCCAGAACACTACGACAAACCTGAGCTCTTTGAGAAATGGAAAAACGGGGAAACAGGAATACCACTCATTGACGCTAATATGAGAGAATTAAATGCCACCGGGTACATGTCTAACAGGGGTCGGCAAAATGTAGCGAGCTTTCTGGTCAAGGATTTAAAAATTAATTGGCAATTGGGTGCTGAATATTTTGAATCTCAACTTTTGGATTATGATCCTTGCAGTAATTACGGCAATTGGAACTATGTAGCAGGTGTCGGCTCCGATCCCAGAGAGGATCGCTATTTTAATATAGCAAGTCAGGCCAGACGCTATGACCCTGAAGCAAAATATATCAGACATTGGATTAAAGACCTGAAAGATGCACCTTTAGAATTGATTCATAACCCCTTTGCAAATCATAAGAAATCTCTTCACAGAGATTATAATTATTACCCACCGTGCATTCATATAAAGAGATGGGCATGATCATTCAACTGAAATTCGCTTATATCTAATCAAAAATAAAAAGGCTACGAAAAGGCCAAACACACCTGGAATAAACCAGATCATAGGCCAGTCATGCAGTCCATTACCCAGGTCATAGAACTGAACCGTTTCTCCAGCAAAATAAGATCCTAAAAATGCCCCCATTCCCAAGGTAACCAGAGAAAAAAAGCCTTGAGCCGTGCTCCGAAGTTCTGAAGGCACCCGTATATCTATCAAAATCTGAGCGCTTAAAATGGCGAAAACATAGGCAAATCCATGAAGAGATACGGCTAAAAGACATAACCACTCACTGTTATAACTGGCTCCCAGAGTCAGGAAAAGGTATCGTATTCCCCAACAAAACAATCCGGTAAATATTATCCAACGCAAACTGAACATGCGAAAAAGTACAGGCAAGGATACCATTACCAGGATTTCAGTGAGTTGTCCCAAAGCCATCTTTCCCGCTGCGTTATTTACGCCTATCTCATTGAGGAAAGGGTTAACGAAACTATAATAATAAGCTGCAGGAATGCAAATCAAGGCAAGAGATATAACCATGACTTTGAAGCCTCTGTCATGGAAGAGGGCATTTAGTTCTTCACTCAGTAGAACCTCTTTAATGGTCTTCGACTTTGAAATACTGGGTTTTGAAGAGGGTAGCGTAAGACTATACAAACCAAGGATAAAAGAACATCCGGAAGCAATCAGCATTGGCGTGTTTTTATGTTCTATATCAAGGCTTCCTATAAGAAGGCCAGCAGTAATCCATGCTATCGTACCGAAAACACGCACTCTTGGAAAATCTGTTTTGGTATCGGTGAGGTGATAGAATGAAATAGAATTCGTTAATGAAAAACTGGGCAAGAATATCAGCATGTATAACAATATTGCCGGATAGAAATATACAAACTGATCAATGTGGGCCAGTACATACAGCATTATGCCACCAAAAAACTGGAGAACCGTCAGTATTTTTTCAATTGAAAAATAGCGGTCAGCAAGATATCCTGTCAAAAAGGGCGAAACCAAAGCAGCAATAGCCGAACTGCCATAAATCAAACCCACTTCACGACCTGAAAATTGAAGCGTCTCCAGGAAATAGGTGCCGGCGGTAACATACCAGCTTCCCCAAACAAAAAACTGTAAATACATCAGAAGGCATAGCCTGTACTTGAGTGAGAGTTTCATGAATCAGGTCATTTCTCTCAGCATGCCATCATACATTTCAAGGCATCGATCGCTCATTGAAGCAAGTTCCTGATTATGCGTAACGATTATAAAACTTTGACTGAAATCTTCCTTGAGCTTCACAAGCAACTGGTGAAGCTCATTGGAACTAGTTGTATCAAGGTTTCCCGTAGGCTCATCAGCGAATATGATTGAAGGTTTATTGACCAGGGCCCTTGCAACTGCTACGCGTTGCTGTTCACCTCCCGACAACTCAGAGGGTTTGTGGTGCAAACGTTCGGACAGTCCAAGGT
>RFSX01000157.1 GCA_009923745.1 Chitinophagia bacterium | reverse complement strand
TGCTCGGTAATATGAGACATAGCCTCAGCCATACTAAGCTGAGCAGTAGGCGACTTCTCAAGAACCTGCTGAACCTTGGGATCTTGCATCGCATTCATATGAACTTGGATATGAGCCGAATGATCTTGGAACGGGAAAGCCTTAACCGGCTCAAGGTTTAGGATCTTCTGGTTTTCAGTAACCGGGTCTGTCGGGATAGCTTCCTCTTCCTTTATCGGAACAATATTTTCCGCGTCCTGAATACCAAGGACTTCAAGCATTTGTCTATGCAGCGCTTCGTGGTTGTAAAGCTGGGGCTGCATCTGAGAAAGCTGTAAAGCTGACTGATACTGAAGTATCCTTTGAGCCATCGTAGAAGAGTTCGGATCAGAAACAGGAATTACATCGACTCTTCCGTCAAAATCTCTTCTTATCGACGCATCCACATCATCGAGTTTATAATTTGAATAGACACAAGCAAAATTTCCACCAAGTTCAAAGCCGAATGCGCTCATCCGGAAATTTATGACATTTGAAATGGGTAGCCATCGATTTTGCTCAAGGGGTATATAACTGATCTTAAACTTGAGCGTATCTATAAAGGGAATCTGGCTGGCTTCTTTGGTGACGCTGAGTTCAAGGCTGTTAATATTCCACAAATCTTCATTTATATATATGAATCCAGAGAAAGCAGGGTCAAAACTGTTCTTTGGTGTAACTTTTATTTTATTGACCAATTGCCCGTTTTCATCTATTGTGGCGCCTTCAAGTTTGTAATTATATATTGACATAGCGTTAGACCCAATAGGTGAAATGATATGCCTGTTCAGTTCAAGGCTGTTGTTGTAAAAATTGAAATCCATTTCCTGGGCGCTGTTAAAACTATATCCCTGGTTATTGCCGCTTACTTTTGAAGAAAACATTACTTCCTTTGAACGACCTTTCGCTACATATAAATGTGAAACAGATTCTGATAGGTATATGACTCCCTGTCGGGTTGAATCCAGGGTCTCATCAAGGTCTCCTACATCAATACCCATGATTTTTTCCGGCGCGTCGAATATTTTATTAAAGCCCCTCATGTAAGCATCACATTCGTAGTTTTCATTTTGCCTCAGGTGAAATTTGCGCCGTGACTGCGCTTTTCTAATAATGGCGTAAGCAGGGTCCTCGGCATTGGCTTCTATAGTAACTTGAGGCATTTCATAGGATGCCGTTTGAAGTTGAACGTTTTCAGTATATGCTTCGGTACCAATACGAACGCTTCTTTCCTGACTCTTATATCCAATGAACTGGTAGACAATCGTATAGTTTCCAGGCTCAAGTTTTAGGCTGTAATAACCGTCAAGGTTTGTGGTCGTTCCGGTACTTGTATTTTTAACGAATACATTGACGTAGGAGAGCCCTTCTGAGTTTTCATTCGTTACCGTACCGTTTACTTGTGAAAACAACTGAGTGGCATAGAGGAACAGAAAAAGGAAAATGGAAAGTTTATTCATGCTGATACTTTGAATCAAATTTATCACATGATAGGAGACTATTCCCAAATTATTTTTACTTCTACTCGATTATTATACGAATGCTCTTCTTCGTCGCATTCAACACCGTCTTTACATCGATTTCTGATTTTGCTCTCACCCATACCTATGGAAATGAAGCGATCCACTGTAATAGCATTGCTTAAGAGATAAGACCTTATTGCGTTGGCTCTTCGATTTGTTTTTATCTTATTTTCTTCATCAGATCCTCTGCTGTCGGTATAACTTATGATTTGAACCTTATCGCTTTGATGTTTTTGCAAAAATGCAACCAAAGCTTTCAGGTCTTTTTCGGCGCTTTTCGTCAAGTGGTAGCCACCCTGATCGAATGCCAAATTTTCAAAAATTACAGTCTCACCCTCCAGAAGGAGGTGTTCGCAAGAATCTGTAGCTCTTGCCTCATATTGTGAATTCTTTTGCTCAGGCAGTGTGAGTTCATGATCAGGTATGATTGATTCTGATTTTTCCTGTTGGTTAAAGCAGTATTGGAGCATAATTTCTACGCTTCCATTTGAAACATCATTTAATTCTGACAATGTGTAGTCATAACTAAAGGAGGCAAAAAGTTTGTCGTTTATTTGTATACCTGCTATGGCATCAATACTTTCAAGCATGGTATCACCAGAGCCCCCAGACCTCAGATTAATGCCAAGAAATAATCTTGATTTATAGGATAGCATATTCAGAAGATCGAGATTATATGGTGTGTTTTCAGAAATTTTAAAGAGACTCGAAGGGCGGTAATCCCAGTTTTCATTAATAGGAACAGTGCCTCCAAGCATGCCATAAATGTGCCGTTTTTCTTCAGACCTTATCGACTCATTTCCGGTTTTACGGATACCGTTTTCCGAAAAGGCAGGAATGCTGAAGCCAGCAAAAAAGTTTTTATGTGTGTATAGGATGCCAATGCCCACATTCATTCTTGTTGATGATACGCGTTCTCTTTCTATAAGCGCATCCGGTGTAAATCCATCAGGGGCAAAAAGCCTGGGGTCGGTAAAATCAAGATTGTATCGGCGAACTGAAAAGGAAGGGGCCAGGTATATGGATCGCTTATCAAATTTCAGTTCAAAACTGTACGCTGCTTTCATTTCAAATCGTTCCTGTATTCCAGCTGCGTCCCTCCTTAATATGGCCCCCCAAGCATGTACAGAACCTGTCTTTCCGGTCGAGTAGCTCAAGAACTGGTTCTCGGGAGCCCCCTGCAATCCGGCCCATTGTGTTCTGTGGGATGCACTGATTTTGTTCTCTTTTTCAAAACCCGAAAAGGCA
>RFSX01000156.1 GCA_009923745.1 Chitinophagia bacterium | reverse complement strand
ACTATAACAGTATAACGGTTAAAGCATAAAGGTCAATTGGAAAAGCTGGTATTGAATGAAACCCGCGAAATCCAAAGTCCAAGAATTTTTATCGAGCTGAATGAAGATAATAATAGTCTGAAATTACATCACACCAATCACTGGTCTGACGCTATACAGTTCGACTATTTCTTTTCTGGCAGCAAGGGGCAGGAATCAGTATGGACTGCAAGCGTCTAGCAGGAAATTCGAAAATCTGAGCCGCCCTATACAGAGCTTGTAGTTCAGATGAGCGATGACATATTTGGTGCAAACAGTGCCCGCGCCAGTATTATGCTACCCGCCGTTAGACAGCCTTCGAATCTCCCTCTTTACTTTTTGGCACTTATAATTATCTTTGCCAGCGGTTTATCAGGGCTTCGTTTGATATGGAAATGATCCTTCGTTTCAGTCCGAATCATACGAATACTATGATAAATCCGTTATTGTCTTGATAATTGAATTCGTAGTGCAACTAAAGAAATTTTCATTAATACTTCTTATCAGCTTTTTCTGTGGACTGGGCTTCGGTCAACGGGGCTATGAATTAGGGGTCCGTACAGGCTTTTCCCATTACTTCGGAGACCTGAACACCAATTATCAATTAAATGATGCCGGTTTTTCTTTAGGTATTCTTGGGAGAAGAAACCTCAATGAACGTATTTCTTTTGCCGCCGGATTCGATTACGGACGTATTTCTGCCTCTGACCTTGATTCAAAAAACAACTTTCAAAGGATGAGAAATCTGGATTTCAAATCCAATATTTTTGATCTGAATGTTGTTATGGAATTCAATTTTTTCCCATACATCCACGGCAGTAACGAAAATTATTATAGCCCATATATTTTCGGAGGATTGTCATTCCTTAAATTTAATCCAACCACTGAATACAATGGCGAATCCTACAGCCTCAGGGATTTGGGTACAGAAGGACAGCAAAATGGTCAGGAGTACGCTCTATTCTCCTCCGCATTTGTATTCGGCATCGGTTTTAAATGGGATATCAACAGGGACTGGAGTCTTAACGCATCCCTTTCAGGACGTAATGTCTTCAGCGACTACATTGATGATGTAAGTAGTGAATATCCCGACTTTTTAAGTCTTCAGGCCAGACGGGGAGCCATCGCCGTAGCGCTTTCTGACCGTTCGCCAGATCCAGATTTTGCCCGCATAGGTATGCAAAGAGGCAATGGAAAAAATAATGATGTCATATATTTTATGCAAATTGGATTGATGAGATATTTCGGAGAGCTTCCTTGCCCCTCCATTTCCAAAAGCATCTATTAGATGATACAACATTTTGATATCCAACTTAGCGCCCGGCAACGGGGATATCATATTATTACAAGCGAAATTCTGAATGCCATCGGAAGACTTCCTGAATCAGGAGTTTTATTTCTTTTTATTAAACATACCTCCGCAGCGATTTGCATCAATGAAAATGCAGATCCAGATGTGTTGGCAGATTTCGAGTCCATTTTCAACCATATAGTTCCTGAGCACCTGCCCTTTCTAAAACACACGATCGAAGGACCTGATGATATGCCGGCGCATATCAAAGCGGCAATGTTTGGCAGCTCGATTTCTATACCTATTAGAAATGGGAAACTGGACCTGGGGACCTGGCAGGGCATATACCTGTGTGAATTCAGAAACAAGGGTGGATCAAGAAAATTAACAGCGAGTATATACAGCTAGTATGGGAATATTTATTGAAGGTCTTCTTTCTGGAATGCTGCTGGCCGTATCGCTGGGGCCTATTTTTATAGCCCTTACACAGACATCACTCGAAAAAGGGATAAAACCTGGATTGACAGTAGGTTCAGGGATATGGTTTAGCGATATTGCCATTGTTCTCTTACTTTATAATTTCATTTTCAGGATTAAGTCAACAATAGAGAGCGAAGTTTTCATGCTATGGATGGGGCTATCCGGTGCGATAATATTGGGATTGTTTGGTGTGGCTTTACTGATTAAAAAGCCGACACTTAAATATAGTCACCTCAATATCAGCAGATCGGATTATATGGGGTTCTGGCTTAAAGGATTCCTTGTCAATACAATTAACCCATTTACATTTGTATTCTGGATTGGTATAATCTCTACCTATATGATTGGTAGAAATGCCAACGGAGTGGAAATGGGGATCTTGCTTGGAACCATCCTGGCAGTCATCATCATATCTGACACCTTCAAAGTGTTTCTTGCCGACTTTATCCGAAAGTGGCTCAATGAGGCCCATGTCAACCAGCTCAGCAACTTGTCAGGCATCATTCTGATCATTTTCGGCTTATTCCTGGCATGGAAGTCAATATAAAAAAGGGCATCCTGCTGATGCAAAATGCCCTTTAGATGTATTTCAAAATGATTTATTTTTTAATATGGACCAGGTCTTTTTCCTGTTGCAGCATGTCTCTTAAAACCAGGAGAGCTTCTTCAAGGTAAATATCCTTTTTGATCGACTTTATCCATTCTTCATTCCTGGCAACACGCGATTCATCCAGATTAATGTAATCCATATCAACCTCAAGGTTGCGTGCTACAAGGGCTTCAATATCATTTTCATAAATGCCCTCATACTTTTTGGCTTCAGCATCTCTGTCATTTTTAAGCTTGCTGAAACGCTCGTAGTCAAGAGGATAAACGGATTGATCCTGATTTCTTTTTAACCGCTCAGCATTTTCAAGAATCAATTTGAAATTTTCATCCTTGGAAATTCTTTCCTGGCTCATTTGCACAAGACTTTGCTTGTTGGCAACCTGGTAGATGTCC
>RFSX01000155.1 GCA_009923745.1 Chitinophagia bacterium | reverse complement strand
TTGACGCTCCCACGGTATGAGGTCCTTCATTCAGCCAGTATAGGCCTACGAGTGACAACCAGCCTTCAGGAGCCGTTAATAATCGTATACGTTCATTACGCCAACGCTGCATTTCATCCTCATACTCTTGAATATTATCAGGAATCGCCAGTTCAATGCGAACACCACATGATGTTGTTGCTAAAAGAAATAAAAACACTGTAAGCAAGCAATAAAATTTCATTACAGAAGCGATTCGATTTTATTCAATGCATTGTCCAGGCCCGAAGGGTCAGATCCTCCTGCTGTCGCAAAAAACTTCTGACCACCGCCACCACCTTTGACTTCCTTGGCCAACTCTCTAATCATAGCACCGGCGTCATAGGATTTGCTTTCTACCAACTCATCAGAAATCTTAAGCATAAGCTGAACCTTATTGTCAGTAGAATTTCCAAGTAAGACTACGGCATTGCTTAGTTCACTTTCAAGATTATAAACCAGGGTTTTCATCGCCTTACTGTCACCAAGAGATACCGCACTGGCTATTAATTTGACACCATTAATATCCTTGGCAGAGGCAGCCAGTTCCTTTTGAATGTCGCCCGCCTTTGAAGACTGCAGGCGTTCTATCTTTTTCTTCAGATTCTTATTTTCTTCCTGAAGTTCGGTTACAGCTGACAAGAGATCCTGAGGATTTTTCAGAATATTGGAAATCTGATCCATAAGCTCAAACTGCTCAGCAATATGTTTTTCTGCATATTCTGAACTTATCGCTGTTATACGACGGACTCCGGCCGCAATACCCGTTTCTGAAAGAATTTTAAAAAAGCCAATCTCGCCAGTTGAATCGACATGGCATCCTCCACAAAGTTCTCGTGAAAATTCTTTATCGAATGTGATCATGCGTACCGTGTCACCATATTTCTCGCCGAACAACATCATAGCCCCGGCTTCTTTAGCCTCCTCTATTGGAATCTGGCGAGCTTCTTCCAGCTTAATATTCTGCCTGATACGCATATTAACGATTTGCTCTACCTGCTTAATTTCTTCCTCAGACATTTTTTCGAAGTGGGAAAAATCAAAGCGCAGCATATCTTCCCGCACAAGGGATCCTTTTTGTTGTACATGTGTTCCCAAAACCTGTCTCAACGCGGCGTGAAGCAAATGTGTTGCAGAGTGGTTGCACTCTGTGAAATTTCTTTTCCTGATATCCACAAAGGCATTTATGGGAAGTTGAATATTGGATGGCAATTTATCCACATAATGAATAATGGCATTATTCTCCTTGCGCGTATCCAAAACTTTTATGCTCTCATTGCCAAAGAGTAATTTCCCCGTATCGCCAACCTGTCCCCCGCCTTCCGGATAGAAAGGCGTCCTGTCAAGCATCAATTGGATATATTCATTACCCTTTTCTTTAACAGTTCTGTATTTACTAAGTCTTATATCTTCCGCTGCCAGTTCATCGTAACCAATAAATTATGTCTCTGCATCCTCATTAACAACCACCCAATCACCTGTTTCCTTGCTGGCGTCTGCCCTGCTTCGGGCTTTTTGCTGAGCCAAAGCATGATTGAATCCTTTTTCATCAACATTCCATCCTTTCTCCTCAGCGACCAAGCGTGTGAGATCAAAAGGAAAGCCATAGGTATCATAAAGCTCAAATGCATCCTCCCCGCTGAGCGTTCCATCATCCATTTTCAAAGCGGCCAGACGTTTGAGTCCGTCATCGAGTGTTCTGAGGAAAGATTTTTCCTCTTCCAGTATCACTTTTGTAACAAACTCCCTTTGTGCATCCAGTTCTGGGAAAATATTTTTGAATTGATCAGCAAGCATATCGACAAAGCCATGCAAGAATGGCTCTTTGATATCAAGAAATGAATAATAGTATCTGACAGCACGTCTCAAAATCCTTCTGATGACATAACCTGCTCCTGTATTGCTGGGCATTTCGCCATCCGCAATGGTAAAACTTATAGCCCTAATATGATCAGTGATAACACGCATGGCAATATCTGACATGGAATTACCCGAATAATCAGAGCCATAGCTGATGCCTGTTTTGGATTCTATAGCCTTGATATATGGTGTAAAAAGATCGCTGTCATAATTGGAGGTTTTTCCTTGTACGACCATGCACAATCTTTCAAAGCCCATACCTGTATCAATATGCTTGGCCGGCAATTCTTCCAAGCTTCCATCTGCTTTTCTATTGTATTGGATAAAAACAAGGTTCCAAATTTCAATGACATGGGGGTGATCCCTGTTGACCAGGTCTTTCCCGGGAACACGCTTTTTCTCCTCATCACTCCTTATATCTATATGAATTTCTGAGCAAGGCCCACATGGACCGGTTTCGCCCATCTCCCAGAAATTATCCTTTTTATCGAAATACAGAATGTGGGATTCGGGTACATGTTTTTTCCAAAATGCTGTGGTTTCAGCATCTGCCTCTGTTTTGTCTTTCGGGTCTCCCTGAAAAACAGTGATATACAGATCTTCCTCGTTCAATCCATATACTTTAGTAAGCAGTTCCCATGCAAGGTCTATCGCTTCTTCCTTGAAGTAATCGCCAAAAGACCAATTGCCCAGCATTTCAAACATCGTGTGATGGTAGGAATCTCTGCCTACTTCTTCCAGGTCGTTATGCTTACCGGAAACCCTCAAACATTTCTGGGTATCCGCAACTCGAGTATAATCGGGTGCCTGATTGCCCAGGAAGAAATCTTTAAACTGGTTCATACCCGCATTGGTAAACATCAGACTTGGATCATCCTTTAATACAACAGGAGCTGAATTCACAATATGATGTCCCCGTGACTCAAAAAAATTGATGAAAGTCTTCCTTATGGACTGCGCGTTCATGCTTAATTCGGTTAAATATGA
>RFSX01000154.1 GCA_009923745.1 Chitinophagia bacterium | reverse complement strand
ATAAAGGAGTTATTAACTACCATCTCTTTCCATGAAGACATTTTCATCATCTCTACAATTATGGTCAGCATCGTGGCGACTCAGACATGCTGGACAGAAAATGTTCTTATCCCGTCTAAATTGCCCACCACATTCACAATTTTGATCCAAAGCCACCCGAACTAACTCGTGGGATATTTGATTCTCATCCATGTAAACTCCATAGATATCTTCATCACTATATGTCAGCTTTCCGCATGATTGACATTGATATTGATGGTGATGCACCGCATGGGTGTCTAAACGAATTCGCATAAATCCGCTGAAAGTGGTTTCCACCTCACATTGGTTACAGATGCCCACAAAAGGCCTGTAGGGATTAAAATCTTTTAAATAGTATCGTTTCATTTCATATTGAACTAATAATCAAAAGGCAATTTCCAGAGCCCAAAGTGAAGACCACTCGGATCTTTGGCCCATAGGATGTAGTGACCAGGTCCCACTTCTAAAACATCTCGGAATATGGAACCTCCAAGGCTTTCAATTCTTCCTCGGTATTTAACCAAATCATTCATAGTCTCACACGCGTAGCTGACGAGTGCATGCCTAATTTTTGCATTGCCGCTATGGTCTTGAATGTACCGAGCGACTTTGCCGTTTTGTAGATTAGACATATCAAAAAACTCCAGGTCCCCTACCCTTTCCATCTCACCAAAGAAGTACCATGGATTGTCATGAAAGAGAGAAGAGAAGTAATTCCTATGGACAAGAACATCCTCAACATATATGTCTGGCCCATATTCACTCATAGACTTTGACCTCGTTAAAGAAAATCAGCCTCAATCGTGAATGTGGCTTGAGAAATCTGCCAATCTTCCTGGCGCGATGGACACGGTAAACCAATAGTATCGGCCAAAGAATCGACGTCCCAATCACTTTCAAGCTGGCTTTTTCATCCCCACCTTTCTTAATGAACAGATGAGCTGCCAAAACCCATAACAGTCCCGGCACACAATAAAGAAGGAAATACAATAACATCATCGTTCAATAGGATTGAATTCAAAGGAATGAGCCACTTTCACAGGAAGAGGAGAATAGAAACCCCCTTGCCGTGAAAAATGAAGCGTGTCGGTGAAATTCTCTTCTAAATGATTGTAGGTGTAATCCTCACTCAAGAAGTATGCTTTATGTAATTGATACTCTCTGATTAGACTGAATTGCTCTGCCCCCTTACGAAAATCAAAAGAGCAGTCATTTTCATAAACCATATATGCTTCTTCCCAATCATGCTCGAAATAACCCGGTTTTGGATCTCGAGGAGCCACTTTAGGATTTAAGGACCTTTCCATTCGAGCATCATGGGTATACAAGAAGCACGTCTGACCAAAAAGGTGCTCGGATACAAACATGCCCGCATAGAAATTGATACCATGCCCCATTCCAAAATATCCGCTCGAGACAAATAACACTGGGTTGACATTTTGAATAGTATCGAACTGCAATTCAATATTTGGTAGCGCTCCCCACTGATACACGAGCTCCTTCATGTAATCTCTTCCCTTCAAATAGCGATATGTGCCATCCCGCTTCACAAACAATGCAAAGCAGTGAGGTCTTTCACCAGAATGCGGAAAGAAAGCAGCATCATTGTGCGCACTTATCAAAGCGATGTATGAAGAGTCATGAAACGGGATAATGGTGTCCACCTTCATTTGAAAGGTGTCCGAAGACCAATCCAATATGAATGTGTATGGGTCAGAGTCTAATTCCCAAATGCTATCTAAATCGGTGAAGGACTCTTGAGCATACTTATTGAATGCACCAAAAACCTCTTCAGACGATAACACACTCAAGCCTTCCTGATTGCAGGCTGTGATTACTGTTCCAACTAGGAGAGACAGAAAGACCATTTTTCGCTTGAAGTCCATGTCTTCAATTTAGATCAAATCGTAAAACCACGACTTTCTCGGTTGATAACTAAAGCTTTACTTTTTAAGCAGATTATCTATGAAAGTCCAAGATTTTAACTTCCTTAGCTTTGTGCTCAAGGCTGAGATACCCCATGAAAAAATCGAAAATTCGGGTCTTTAGAATAGCCAATTGGCTCTTCGTTGCCTCCATCCTCACCGTGGTTTTTGGACCCGTGTTTTTCATTTTAGGAACCCGAACCATCGGGCGTCCAGATGATGTGAATCCAATGACCACGCTTGGCACTTACGGGTTGGCTGCATCACTTGTGCTGTATTCCATTTCCTTTTACCGCTGGGTTAAATGGAAATTGCAAAGCAAAAAATGAACACGTATCCCTGCGATGACAATTGAACACTTCTTGGACTACGGCCCTCGGATATCTAGTAAGCATGAATCGACCAACCATCTTGCCGCTGAATTTTCTTTTAGTTTCTACAAAGTGCCTGGCCACCCGTGGATAAGTATGATGCGAATTGACGAATGGGATGAAAAAGGGGGATTTCTAGGCACCACCTATCAAGCGTCCTATACTTCATGCTATTCGCAGGGCGAAGACTTTAACAGCTGGTGGGATAAAACGTTTGAGTTTTCCAAGCAGGATCACGCCCTAGGACACCCTCATGATGAGCTTTATGATCAAATAGTGAATCATTACAAAGCTTACTTGAATACAATTACTTAAGCCCACTTCTTTTTATCCTTTGCCTAAAGGCTTTCTGGCCTGATTTTGCTGGGTACCGCTTTGGGTACCTCCAGGTCAAAAGTGAAGTAACGCAAAGTGCGGCAAAAGCCGCTCTTTGTCTAAGATCTAGGTCTCTCCTCTGCCCTATTGAATAGCGTAAAACCTTCTAAGGTTGCCTCTCCCTAGAAGGCTGAGTTTCACATTTGACACGCACTATTTACCTCAACTTAACGCATAACCCCTACAAT
>RFSX01000153.1 GCA_009923745.1 Chitinophagia bacterium | reverse complement strand
ACTTCAGGCATCTGAATCGGATCCCTCAAAATCGGTCTGTCAGGACGTCCAATATCTCCTGTAAATCCAAAATTTACATAATCTCCCTCATCATTGCTGATTCGCAAGGTGACACTGGCGCTGCCTAGTATATGCCCCTGGTCTCGAAAACACAGTTCAACATTTTTGTGAATATGAAACCACTTATTATAGGAATGCCCTTCAAACAGCTCCATTGCGGGTGCCACATCTTCTCTTTTATAGAGCGCTTCCCTAAATTCATTCCTGAACTTCTTACGCTTCTTGCGTAATTTTTGATTATACCAATCCACATCTCTTTCCTGAATATGTGCCGAATCCAAAAGCATAATGGTACAAAGACTACGCGTAGCATGGGTGGAATGTATTTTACCTCGAAAACCGTCCTTCACCAGTTTGGGTATGCGTCCACTATGATCAATGTGGGCGTGAGAGAGAATCATGCAGTCAATGGATGCCGGGTCATAATACCAGGTATTATTCATTTCCCAAGTATGCTTGCCGCTGCCTTGAACCAGACCGCAATCAAGAAGAATGCTGAAACCGTCATCCAGGGTCAGAAGATGTGAGCTCCCTGTCACGGTTCGTGCTGCGCCGCCAAATTTAACTTTCATAATTATGCTTGGCAGATCAATTTAGAAAAATAAAAATGAAAAATTCCTGAGGCCGTGATTTTATAATTTTTCAAAAGGAAGATACAGTTCGCCCTTGATGATATTCCTTGAGATTACAATCTTTTGTATTTCACTTGTTCCCTCATAAATCTGGGTAATCTTGGCATCACGCAACAATCTTTCAACATGATACTCTTTGACATACCCGTATCCACCATGAACCTGTACAGCCTCACTTGTGACCGATTGCGCAATATCTGATGCATACAGCTTAGCCATAGCAGAAGCCTGGTCATAGGCCATTCCATTATCTTTAAGCCAGGCAGCTCGATACACCATCATCTTAGCCGTTTCTACCTTCACGGACATATCGGCTAACTTGAAGGCAACAGCCTGGTGCCGGTTGATGGTTTTTCCGAAAGCCTCTCTTTCATGAGAATAGGCCACAGCAAGCTCATAAGCTCTCTGCTGTTGTACGCTGACTGGTAGCGTCACTTCCAGCTTCCGGCTCTGACAGAAGGAATGCTCCAATAACTTCACCTGAAGCCAGCTGTGGCAAATACTTCTGTTTCAGCTCCTCAGAAGCATAGGCCTGTATGCCTGAGCAAACGAGTGAATTCTGTACAGACATAGCTACAGAGCAGGAGTTGTCGACTTTAGAAATCTCTTCAATTGCCAAAACATAGGATAAAGTATCCATGCCTGTTCCTCCATATTCAGGCTTCACAAGCATTCCCATAAATCCCAGTTCACCCATCTGCCTGATCTGTTCTGTCGGGTGCTGCTTATGCGTATCTCTATCTATGACACCATTCTTTAATTCGTTCTGGGCAAAGTCCCTTGCCGCGTCTTGAATCATCAACTGTTCTTCATTCAGAATAAAATCCATCTCAATGTTATTTATAAAGACAATGTTTGCGTGCGTTATGGCAATAATACCCCTTATACAGGTGGAAGCACTTTATATATACAAAGTTACTGTCTTCATTGATATAATAGTCAATATCCGGGATGAGCTTTTCAGAAATTCCTAATTTTCCGATAAATAAAAGTTCATCCGCATCAGGATAATAAAAGCCATGATTTATTTCAATAGCTATCCTGTTCAACAGACAGTCAGGGCATAAATAATTTTTGAAGGCTCTGCTTAACGCAAGCGTGGAAAACTTAAGCAGCAGTATCCTGAGTCCATTGTACAGTCAATTTGTCTTTGGCATTCAGGCCAGTTTTTCATACTCCTTGAGTCGGCAGATCAAAAAATAAGGAAAGACGACATGTTCAGAAATTCAGCAATCTCTCTGCCATCAAACTCCTTCTTGATTATCAAGGTGTCGATGCCGTTCTGATCAGAACTTAGAAGTACAGAAACAGAGTCAGCGGTTTTGCAAGCAACTAGAGTGATAATAAAAAAAAGGAAAAAGGACTGTTTAATAATAATCATCAGTTTTTAGCCGAGTCCAAGATATTTAGTTGCTGTATTTCCTAATAATATCAATCATTTCCTCTTCAGGAACACGGTGCTCCTGATATTGTGAAATGAGGTCAATAAAATCATTGATCATAGCCCTGGAGAAGCCCAATTTGAATCCATAATGATGAATAATTCCAGTTTCCTCTTCAGTGACACGCTTATCAATTTTCATAAGGAAAAGCAGATAGTAAAGCATCCTCATCCTGTCGTGCTCGGAAGGAGGACTGTTGATTTCAAACTCTGAAGCTTGACGCACCAATCTCTCAAACCTGGTCTGAGAAAGGCCGAGACGCTCTGCCACATTCAACAAATAGGCAAACTCGTTCTCATCAAAGTCTTTATCTGACCTTGATAATAGTACAAGCATTTTAATGAGTTCCTCCGAATTCATCAAGGGTTCTAGTCAATGAGAAGGTGATAGCCTTTTCTAAGATATTTTCGCAAATTCAACCAAAAAGCCATAATCAAATATATGATAATGGGAGATCCAATGGTTACAAAGGAAAGGTAGATGAAGTACAGTCGCACCCTTGAACTTCGTATACCCATTGCCCTTGCTATTGATGAGCATACACCAAATACGGATTTCTCTATAAAATTTCTTATAAGCTCGTGCATCCTAGACTTATTATCCTAAATATAATAAAGCCGAGGCAAAACTGTTCAGGCAGCTTTTAGAAAATAGCGTCTATTGTGCAGCTTTTCCAGCATCAATTTGAGCAAACTCAGCCTCGTGGACCAGTATCTGTTCAATATCACTATTACTCGAAGGATATATTTTCTGGACACATAAGGTCAGCCCTGTGA
>RFSX01000152.1 GCA_009923745.1 Chitinophagia bacterium | reverse complement strand
ATGGCCCGGTTTTTTGTGCCGGCCATGATTTGAAGGAATTAACCGCTGCCCGCAGCCAGGCTGATAAAGGCCAGGCCTTTTTCAGTCAGACAATGACCAAATGTTCGGCCGTGATGCAGGCCATTATCGCCTGTCCGAAACCGGTAATAGCAGCCGTTAATGGTGTGGCAGCCGGAGCCGGTGCAAACATCGCCCTGGCTTGCGATATCGTACTGGCCAGCAATAAAGCCTGTTTTATTCAAGCCTTCAGTAAGATTGGACTTATTCCCGATTCCGGCGGCACCTATATATTGCCCCGATTAATAGGGTATGCCAAAGCCAAAGCCCTTGGCATGCTTGGGGATAAGCTTAGTGCACAGGAAGCAGAAAATATGGGCATGATTTATAAATGTGTTGACGCGTCTGAATTCGAAGAAAAACATTTGGAATTGGCAAACCAACTGGCTTCATTGCCTCCTCTCGGAATCCAATACACCAAAAAGTTATTTGAAAGTTCCATGCATAATTCACTTGACCAACAACTGGAGCTTGAAAAAGAATACCAGGTCAGAGCAGGTCATACAAATGATTATCATGAATGTGTAAAAGCATTTATTGAAAAAAGAAAGCCTGAAATAAAAGGAACATAGAATCACATCCAATCAAAGCGTGATATAAGCGAATTTCAAATATGAAGAACATAGGAATAATAGGCAGCGGAACAATGGGAAGCGGAATCGCTCAAGTTGCAGCCACATCAGGATGCAAAGTGAAAGTTTTTGACACCCAGAAACAAGCCCTGGTTTATAGTGACAAAAAACTCAGATCTGTCCTGGAAAGACTGGTTGAAAAAGAAAGAATTTCAGAAGAAAAGAAAGATTCTATCCTGGCTAACATTCAATATGTCCAGAAACTTGAAGACCTGTCTGATAGCGATCTTATCATTGAAGCGATCATAGAAGATGTGTCCATCAAAGAAATTCTTTTTAATGATTTATCATCCAGGCTTACAGATACCTGTATTGTTGCATCCAACACCTCTTCCCTATCCATAAGTCAGCTGGCTTCCTTCTATAAAATACCAGAGAATTTCATCGGGATTCATTTTTTCAATCCGGCTGCGCTTATGAAGCTGGTTGAAATTATTCCTGCCATTCAAACCGATAAAAAAGTTCTTGAAGATTCAAGAAGTGCTATCAAGGCTTGGGGTAAAACAACAGTAGTTGCTAAGGATACTCCCGGCTTTATCGTCAATAAAGTCGCCAGACCATTTTACAGCGAGGCGCTGAGGATTTTTGAAGAAGGCCTGGCAGGAACAGACCCTGAGACGAGTTTTGCCACCATTGACTGGGCTATGACCGAGATTGCTGGTTTCAGGATGGGGCCTTTCACGCTCATGGATTTCATAGGAAATGATGTCAACTATGCTGTGACCGAATCCGTATTTAGAAGTTTTTATTATGATCCAAGGTACAAACCGTCATTTACACAAAAAAGGCTTTCCGAAGCCGGTTACTGGGGCAGAAAAACAGGGCGGGGCTATTATACCTATGATAAAGGCTCTATAACGGCAGAAGCCCTGAAAGACGAGCAACTTGGTCGCGAGATAGCTGATCGTATAGTTGTCATGCTTATCAATGAAGCAGCCGATACACTGCATAACAATATAGCCAGCATGAAAGACATTGAACTGGCCATGACACAAGGCGTTAACTATCCAAAGGGCTTGTTCAAATGGGCTGATGAACTGGGTATTTCCGCATGCGTGGATAAAATAGATGCCTTGTACGACTGGTACCACGAAGACCGATACAGGTGCAGCCCATTGCTTAGAAAAATGGCCCTCAATAACAGCAGTTTTTATTCTTAAGCAGATACTATGAAACAAGCATATATAGTTGATGGCGTACGTACAGCCATAGGCAATTTTACAGGAACCCTATCTCCTGTCCGAACTGATGACATGGCAGCTCATGTCATCAAAAAGCTGGTAGAAAAAAACAAATCCATACCAATGGAAGCCTATGTTGATGTTATATTGGGTTGTGCCAACCAGGCCGGTGAGGATAATCGCAATGTGGCACGTATGGCGCTCTTGTTGGCAGGCTTACCTTTTACAGTTCCCGGCGAAACAGTGAATCGCCTGTGCTCTTCAGGTTTGTCCGCGATCATCCAGGCCAACAGGGCTATCAAAGCAGGTGATGGAGATCTATTTATATCTGGCGGTGTGGAACATATGACACGTGGCCCATGGGTGATCTCAAAAGTAAGCAAAGCTTTTGGACGTGATGCCCAAATGTTTGACAGCAGCTTCGGCTGGAGATTTATCAACAATAAAATGGTCAGCATGTATGGCACCGATGGCATGGGTCAAACCGCAGAAAACCTCGTTGAAAAATACATGATCAGTCGTCAAGACCAGGATATGTTTGCTTACCGTTCACAAATGAAAGCAACTGAAGCCAGAAACAATGGCAGACTATCAAAGGAAATAGTTCCAATTAATATTCCAAGACGCAAACAAGATGATCTTGTTTTTGATAGCGATGAATTTATTAAAGACACAACGACACCAGAAATACTTGGCAAATTAAGGCCTGCCTTCAAAAAAGCCGAGGATGGCGGCAGCGTTACCGCTGGCAATGCCTCCGGCCTCAATGATGGAGCCGCTGCTGTATTGATAGCTTCGGAAGATGCGCTCAACTCACACAGCCTAAAACCATTAGCCCGTATAGTAAGTTCAGCTGTTGTTGGCGTAGAGCCCCGGATAATGGGTATAGGACCGGTCAGGGCCTCAATGATTGCTTTGAACAAAGCGAACTTGACAATGGAAGACATGGATATCATCGAGCTCAATGAAGCATTTGCAGCCCAGGCTCTGGCCTGTATTCGTGAATGGGGTCTTGCCGATGATGATCCCCGTATCAATCC
>RFSX01000151.1 GCA_009923745.1 Chitinophagia bacterium | reverse complement strand
TTTTCAATGATAATTCACCTCCCTTAGTTGCTCTTACAATTGGAAATGAACTCAGTGAATCAAGCATTTTATCAAATAACGCTGCATATCCTAATATTAATAATTTTTAGGATGCTTTCTTTCTTTTACTGGATCTCGCCCTTCCTCTGAATCCAATACTACTTGAGGATTTATCTTTTTTAAGTGATTCGTCTTGAACGAATGGGTGATCTTCAACAGCTGACAATGCTTTTCCAGTCAACTTTTCAATATTCTTTATATATGCATTCTCTTCGATGTCACATAATGAAATGGCAACGCCTTCCTTGCCTGCTCTTCCTGATCTACCAATACGATGCACATATGTCTCCGATATATTCGGAATATCAAAATTGATAACATGCTTTAGAGCTTTGACGTCTATGCCTCTTGCGGCAATATCTGTAGCCACAAGAATTTGAAGGCGATCAGCCTTGAACTCTTTGAGGGCTTTCTGTCTTTGATTCTGGCTTTTATTGCCATGTATGGCCATAGCTTGCAGGCCTTGCTTATTAAGATACTTACATATCTGGTCAGCACGCCTTTTGGTCCTTGTAAAAACCAGGGCCTGACCAACATCATGCTTATCCAGTACATACTTTAGTAAATCCTTCTTGTGCATATAGTTAGTATAGTACTTGAACTGCTGAATCTTCTCTGGTGAGGAGGAGACAACCTGGGCTTCCACCCTTACCGGCTTATGCAGCATAGAACGTGACAGCTTGACGATGTCGTCAGGCATCGTAGCAGAGAAGAAAAGCGTCTGTCTCCTTACGGGTAGTAAATTAAGCACTTTCCTTATGTCATGAATGAATCCCATATCAAGCATTCGATCTGCCTCATCAAGTACAAAAAATTCGACCTTGGATAAATCAATTATCTTTTGATTGATTAAATCCAATAATCTTCCAGGTGTCGCTACAAGTATATCAATTCCCCTGCTTAGGGCATTAACCTGTTTTGCTTGCTTTACACCACCAAATATTACAGTATGAGACACCTGTGTGTACTTGGCATAGGCACTAAGGCTTTGCGCAATCTGAATAGCCAGTTCACGTGTTGGACTCAGTACGAGTGCTCTGGGTTGTCCTGCTCTTGCTCTTCCATTGTAATTCCTGTGAATCATATCAATGATAGGTAGTGAAAAAGCTGCAGTCTTTCCGGTTCCTGTCTGAGCGATTCCCATTATATCCCTTTTGTCGAGAACGACGGGAATAGCTTTACTTTGTATTTCTGTTGTATCTGTGTAATTCAATTCAGACACAGATTTTAATATAACTTTACTTAAGCCTGTTTGATTAAATTTCATTTTAAATGTAAATGTTTAGGCCTGGTCAGATAAACCTGGCTTTTGTTAATTCCTGTCTTGGCTACAGGATCTTATTTGATTAATTCCACATCGATTGCAACAGCTCCTTTGGGATTATGAGTGAGTACATAGCTCACTTTATGATTCTCCTTGATGGATTCGTAACAATCATTTATGTGTGCGAAAACTCTTTCACCTGATTTTGAATCAATTATAAATCCAAAACCTTTCTCGTGATCAAAGTAATTTACTTTTCCCTTCCTCTCGATATCAGATTCATCGTTTGCCAATCCGGGATTACCACCCAAAACGATCTGGTCTAATTTAATCTCTACTTTTTTGCTGGGGTCGGGCTTCTCTGAAACGATATGGCCGTTCTCGTCAAGATAGGATAATTGCTCTTCTAATGTAAGTTTTCCTCTTTCTGTTTTTTGTTGCTTCCGCAGTTCCCTGCGTTCCAGTTTGGCTTGTTTCTTTTTTTGTTTTTTCTTCTCTTTTTCTTTCTTTTTAAATGTTTGTTGTGATTTAGCCATATTATCGTTTAAATGAACAATGCTCTCTTGAAACAAGATCAATAGTTAAACAACAATAAAGTAATCTACTATTAAATAGAATTTCAAAAACCTTAGCAAGGTACAATTATTTAAGGCAGAATGCAGCTTTTCGAATAATTTAATATTTAAGACGGCAGATCAATAATGAGTAAGCAAGTACATCTGCCAGTTCTTCTTTTATTCTGTTGGGATCTACCTGTTCTGATTCTTTGATGGTTTTCCACAAAAACAATTCATTGAGTTCAGCAGCTTCTATAGCTTTAGCAGAGGCCAGGTTTTTAGAATCGTGAAATACTTTCCAATCGCGATCGTCGCGGAATTCTTTTAGGTGTCGTATGACTTCATTGAGGTCGGACATAATAGGTGACGTATGTTATATTATGAATATAGCAAATACCTGCTATACATTTAAACTAAACGATTAATCAATTACACATCAATCCAAAAGTGTATGGATATCGAACATGTACCTGATCTAGTCATTATAGATTATGTTGATTACTTAAAACCACCTTCACGTAAGTTCGCCGAACGTAAAGATGAGATTGACGATGTATTTATCGGAGCTAAAGCTCTAGCCAAAGAACTTAACGTTCCGATTATTACTCCGTCTCAGGTCAACCGTATGGGTGCTAAAGACGATATCATTGAAGGCGATAAAGGCAGCACCAGTCAAACCAAACAAACCCTTGCAGGAACTATATCCGATGACTTGTGCTTTTTCGTGTCCGGTTTCAAGCCCAATGGAAGCTGTTGCATCCAGCATCAATGAAGCAATCCCTCCATGCAATACCCGCCCAGGATTGCACAGTTCTGGTCGAACCCTATAGGCTACTCGAATTTCATGCTCATCCACCTTCAGCATTAGCTGCTACAGCTCTTAAAGACGGTATTCCTCATTTAGTTCAAGATAGTTCAATGCTTTATGGAAAAGTTGGCTATCATGAATGGGAAGGTTTATCGATAAACAAAGATGAGAGAGTTAGAATTGCAGAAAATATGGGAGACAACAAAGTTTTAATCATGAAGAACCATGGATTATTAACTGTTGGTGCTACAGCTGGTGAAGCTTTTATGAATATGTACTAT
>RFSX01000016.1 GCA_009923745.1 Chitinophagia bacterium | reverse complement strand
CTATTTGCTATTGTAGCATTCGCTACTGAACCAACAACAGGTGGTGAAATTGATATCAATGCAAGTATTATTGAATGGCTAGGAAAGAAAGTAACCGGACAGCATAATGGTACGGTTAAGATTAAAAGCGGTAACCTAGAAGTTTCTAACGGTAAGTTGACAGGTGGTATGTTTGAAATTGATATGACAAGCATCACAGTTACGGACTTGACTGGTAACATGAAAGGGAAATTGGAAGGTCACCTTGCTTCTGATGATTTTTTCAGCGTTGCTGAATATCCTGTAGCTACGGTTAAAATAACTGAAGCTAAAATGCTTGATTCAAACAAATATGACATCACAGCAGATCTTACAATTAAAGGAATCACTAAGCCGATAAACTTTACAGCTACAATGAATGAAAATACTGCTACAGCTGATATCACTGTAGACAGAGCTAAGTATAACGTACGTTATAAATCAGGATCGTTCTTTGAAGGCCTGGGTGACAAAATGATATATGACAACTTTGACCTATCAGTCAAATTGGTTATGAAATAGTGGTGACCTGGAAATAGCCAGGATAGAATTGTTATTATTATTTGATAGGTCTCGCCTAGCGGGACCTTTTTTATTATTTCTTTTTGCTGCGTTAAGCATAGTATCGTTTGTTTGAAATGCGTCGGTAAATATTTTTTTAAATAAAATTTAGTCTTGATAGAGCTGTAATCCTCAGGATACATATGATAATAGTTTTAATAGTTTATGAAATTAGAGTCCAAAAGTAAACACCCTTTACCCCCTTTTATTTTAGTGACATAATTGTATATTTGGCATATAGAACAACTTTTATATGACTCGCGAAGAACTTAAAAAACTTCGGGAGGACTTTCTGCTTAACAACAGCGAACAACTTAAATCCATCTATCTTGACTATCGTGAAGATATCACCCGCTTGCTGAGGGTGAAAATGAATATCAGCTTGAGCAAAGCTGAAGATGTGTTTTCGGATGCCTTACTGGTGTTCAGGCAGAATGTTATTTCCGGAAAAATCAAAAACTTGAGTTCAGTTAAAGCCTACCTGAGCTCGACCTGTATGAATATGGTTCGGGAATCCTGGAACTATAGTAACAGGCGTTTAAAAAAAGAAGCTGCAGTGCGTTTACTTTTATATGACAACAGTTATAAGGAGTATGGAGAGGCCGATTACAATGAGTTGATGCTTGAAGTTTCTCAGCGTGCGTTTCGTATGCTTTCTAAAAAATGCCAGAGGATATTAGTGGCATTCTATGTATACAAAGTGCCTATGAAAGAAATTGCGGAAGAACTTGAATTTGCCTCTGCTGATGTGGCTAAGATGACAAAAGCAAGATGTTTTAGAACATGGTTAAAAAACATAAAGGTCCTGATGCCTAATGATATATGACAGATGAAGAAAAAGTGAGCCTTATAGAATCATTTCTTGATGGAACACTTAGAACACGGAACTTGGAACAGTTCAAACTGATGTTGGAAGATGAAGGATTTGCCAGAGATTGCTTGCTCATGGCGGTGTCCCTTGATGCCCTAGATGAACAGGAAGTGAATCTGTGGAAAGAAAAATTGAAAACATGGCGGAAGTTTTAGGGTGTCCTAGTGGTACATATTGTTATCTATAAAACCTAGAAATGTTACCGTGCTGATAGGCTGCATGGAACATTAGATTTTCATCGAAAATCATGAAATGAGCGGTAATACACTAATTATCTTAACTACGGCATTAAGCATTGCTTTTATTTCCATATTCCTTATGAACTGGTATTATGCCTCTAAGTTGAGACTGATTCGAGGACAGATGCGCGAGCTTATGAGTGCTAATCAAAAGTTAGCCGAAGATCTGAATCTTGCTGAGAATACGACTAGGGAAACTGAAGAGGAGCGTGATATTTTGAGGTCCCGGTGTCAAATTCAATCATATAAGCTGGATACTCAAAATGAGCGGATTCAAGACTTATTAAATGACCAGGAAAAATGGGAAAAACAGTTTGAACTTTTGGCTGGAAGGGTTATAAAACAGCAATCCGAAACTTTACTTAATAAACAGGTTACCGGTATTGAGAACATACTGAATCCTTTGAAGGAACGTATAAAAAGTTTTGAAGATAAAATTGAAAAGACTAATGTGGAATCTATTAAAAGGCATACTTCTCTTAAAGAACAAATTGGTTTTTTAAGTCAAAAAAGTGAGCAGGTCTCACAGGATGCTGTTAAATTGGCTAAAGCACTGAAGGGAGACTTTAAAAAACAGGGACATTGGGGCGAGTTGATCTTGGAATCCATTCTGGAAAAATCAGGTTTGGAAAAGGACAGAGAGTACTATACTCAGCAATCTGAACGTGATGACGAGGGTAAGCTAAAAAGACCCGATGTTATCATAACGTTACCTGATAGCAAGATAATTATTGTTGATTCTAAGGTATCACTTTCTGCTTATAGTGAACTTGTGAACACAGAGAATGATGAGGAGGCTTTGATGGCTCAGAAAAGACACAGCCTGGCAATCCGGAATCACATCGACGGTCTGTCAGAGAAGAGATATCATGATTTATATAAAGTTGAAAGTCCTGATTTTGTTTTAATGTTTATCCCCATTGACACAGCCTTTTCTGCAGCACTTGAGCACGATGGTGAGCTTTATAATTACGCCTTCGAAAAAAATATTGTCATTGTAACTGCTTCCACCTTATTGGCTACGCTCAAAACAGTAGATACGATGTGGCGAAATGATAAACACAACAGGCATGCTCTTAAGATAGCAGATGAAGCAGGTAAGATGTATGATAAGTTTGTTGGTTTCATTAATGACATGGATAAAATGGGTAATCAGTTAAAAACAGTTAGCAAAACCTATGATGAATCAATGAAGAAACTGTGTAAAGGAAATGGTAACCTGGTTATCCGCGCTGAAAAGATGAGAGAAATGGGAGCAAAAGCCAGTAAGCAATTAGCTGCAAATAACTTTGACTTGGAAAAATAAAAAAGGGAGCGCTTAGCAACGCCCCTTTTAATATTTCTTTGATCAAGTTAAAACAAGTCAAATGATATACGGGCAAAGAGAAGTCTTCCCTGGTTACTGAATTGCGGAGATCTCCTTGAATACACAAATCATCCGGATGGTATTCGATGTAGTGATATTTGAGCCCGGCAAGTTGAGCTTTTGGCGCATAGCTTACCCAGATGGGTGCTTGCAGGATCACTTCTTTTTTGGAGATTAATTGTATCATAAATAATAATTCCTTGCTTCCTGAGCCTACTATTACATTCGACTTATTTAATTTGACATTGAACCTTCTTAAATAATAATCAATTATCGACCTCCTGTGTTGTTCAAGTCCGGATGTAGGTAGATAGTCTTTGCAGGCCGCATAATCTTTGAGCTTTTCAACCAACCTTCGGGGACCAGGAATGGTCATTGTCTAAAGCCAAAGTTTATGGTTTTTGTGCCTTCATTACGCCGTCTTTGAATTCCTTGATTTTTAATGTGGGTGAAATTTCCATTCCTGAATTTTTTAACATTCATTTAAAGAGTGTTTCTTTGTTTTGGAATCGGGATGTAGCGCAGTCCGGTAGCGCACACGGCTGGGGGCCGTGTGGTCGCAGGTTCAAATCCTGTCATCCCGACTTTTTCATTACATCTTATATTTAAAAAATAAATGCATTTTCAGCAGGCTTTTTGCTTTTGAATTTACTACAGTTTATTATATCTTTGCTGCCCGCTTGAAAAGGATATCATAATGTTGATATGCTTTTTTGTTTTACAGGCAATAATCGATTCATTAAGTCCACGGTGAGGTGGGTGAGTGGCTGATCCGCCAAGGGCGGATGCTAAGCCTTCTGGCTTGCTTGAATCAATGTGAAAAATTATTGTGTGAAGAGAGGCAATAATCGATTCATTAAGTCCACGGTGAGGTGGGTGAGTGGCTGAAACCAACGGTTTGCTAAACCGTCGTACTTGGAAACAGGTACCGGGGGTTCGAATCCCCCTCTCACCGCCATTACAATATATTCGGGGCGTAGCGCAGTCCGGTTAGCGCACCTGGTTTGGGACCAGGGGGTCGCAGGTTCGAATCCTGCCGCCCCGACGAAATGAAGCAGTTATGACGAGAGTTATAGCTGCTTTTTTATTTGTAAGAAAAAGGATTCTCTGGTTATACAAAGTACTTCCTTGTTATAAGTCGTTTATGCGTATATATGAAAAGGACTTTGCATAGGATTATGGTCTATTACACCTTTAAATAAATCAGAAGGAAACGAAAATATGATTGTAGTTAGCTAGGCTGATGTGCTTTCATTGGTTTTGCTTTTCCAGGCACTTCTTTTCTTGAAGAATTTTGGATGAACGACCAGTAATCCGAATGATTCGCAATCTTCTTTGGTCTTAATGGCATGATGCGCTCCATGCGCTCTTAAGATTGCCCTGGAATATTTATTATCCAGTTGCCTGAACCAATGAAACCTTTGGTGGATATATACATCGTGAATTAGGAAGTAGATCAATCCGTAGATAGATATACCGATGCCAACAAAAAGCAGAATGGATAGATCTGCATAAAAGGACCCCAGCATGTAGCAGAGTGCTGAGGGAATCGCAAACACTAAAAAGAATCGATCGTTTTTTTCGAAAAAGCCTTCCTTATGAATGGGGTCATGATGGTCTTCATGCCAGGACCACAATAAACCATGCATAATGTATTTATGTGCGAACCAAGCCACAAACTCCATGAAAACGACAGTTATCAGAACAACCCCCAGTTTTATCAAAATATCCATAGTATCAAATCAAATAAAGCAATAGAGACAATCTAAACAGCTGATTGTTTAGTCTAAGGTAATCCTTTTGCTATCGACATCATAATTTTGTCTGATGATATCCAATTCGATGTAAAAGCTGGTTCCTTCATTATTTTTTGACTTGAAATATAGGCGCCCATTCATGGATTCTATCATGTTGAGCGCAATGGCTAAGCCCAGGCCTGAACCGGAATCTTTTGTTGTGAATTTAGGCTGGAATATCTTATCCTTCATTTCTTCGTCTATGCCAATTCCATTATCACTTACACGCACGATAGCCTTTTCCTCTTTTATATAGAGATCGATATCGATTCTGCCCTTTCTGTCAGCTGGGATGCTTTCAATGGCGTTTTTCACGAGATTGTTGAGAATACGAATTACCTGATTTTTATCTGCGTATACGATGACGGGATCGATAGGCTCGGTCATTAAAACCTCCATATCGTCTCTCTTCCTGAACAGGTTATGAACCAGCTCGACTACTTTATTCAGCTCAATCTTTTCATTTGAACTTTGTGGGAGCTCAGCAAAGTTGCTAAACGAATCTGCTATCTGAGTCAGGTTTTCAACCTGTTCCAATAGTGTACTGGATATCTTTTTTGATATTTCTACTGCTCTTTCAGGCTGTTGCTTTACCGCCTTTTCAAGATGTTGTATATACATCCGCATTGGAGTCAGTGGATTTTTAATCTCATGGGCTACCTGTTTTGCCATTTCCCGCCAGGCATTATCTCTTTCAGTTTTAGCAAGCAACTCCACACTGTTTTCCAATTGCTTGACCATCTTATTATAATTATTGATGAGGGAACCCATTTCATCTTCTCTATCCCAATTGATAAGCTCATTGCGTTTTCCCAGTCGCAGGGCAACAAGCTTTTGATTGAGTAATGAGAGTGGCCGTGTAATGGATTTGGCTATTACTATGGCAAGTACGCTGGCAATTAGAAATAAGAATACATAGACATTGAAAATAGAGCCGAGAAAATCGAAAAGTTTGAATCCACTGACCGAATCGGATGATTCTTTCATACTTACAAATCCAGCTATTTGATTGTTGAAGCTGAAAGGTATAAAGGAAAGATAGCTTCCATTTTTTTCAACAACAGAATAGGCATTTGCTTGTGATTGACGTGAAAAATAGAGATATGGAAAAAAGTTGAAAAGCGGTTTTTCTTCACGAAGGCTCTGAATTCTTAATTCTACGCCATGTACCTTTTCCAGTTCTTCAATAAAATTCCCCGCAATGGTTTGAGCTTCATCGGCATTTGTTGCTATATCAAGTCTGAATGCCAGATCTCTTGATACAGACTCTATTTTTTCACTCAGGAACTGATTATTCTTCTGTTCAATAAAGCTTTCAAGAAAGGAGGATGTAACAAGACTGATAAGTATAAAGGATAGGAGAATAACCAGAATCAACGCTACCTGAACCCGTGCATTGAGACTTTCAAACTGGCTGATTTTGAGAGGCCAGTTCTCCGGAAGAATTTGAAAATAAGTATGTGATATACCAATAATACTAAACGCCAATATGATAAGTGTGAAAAGGAATGAAAACAGGGCTATAGGTTTGACAATACTTTCAAACTCCTTGATATTGATGGCCTGAATTCCGGATTCATCATTATAACTCAGAATCACACTTTTGTCGATGTACTGGGCATTGTTAGAATCTTGAGAATAATCATACGCCGTCATTAATTCCAATTTATCGGCTTCGATACCTCTGTTGAGCATGGCCCTTTCATTTATCAGAGTGTATTCAAAAAGCGCATTGTCCGCGTGCAGGAGATTTATACCTGTAAAATATCGAGTGCTGTCTGAAAAGGCTTCTTTCCAAAGCCTGTTATCGATATGATCAAAATAATATGAGTTACCAAGTTCTACAAGGAAGGTTTTTCCAGGCCATCTATTAAAAAGTTTTGTAGTGCCGCGGACTATATCCAGATACACATCCTTGCCAGGATATTTTGTATTGAAATAGTTTTCAAGATCTGCTTTATTGTAGCTGGCTTCATCAGGAAGTACAATCAAGGATTTGAACTCATTTAATATGCTGTCAAGCAAGGCAGATTCCACAGCGTCCTGAACGGTTTCTTCTTCCAGATCCGTAAACAGGCTTTCAAGAAATTCCTGCCTCGCATCGATTTGTTTTTTTATATCATAATTGAAGAACAATGCGGACAGGGAGATGCCAAAGAAAATTGCCCACCAGATAACCCAGGTGATTGATTTTTGCTGGATGTCCAGGAATAAATCAATTAGTAAAAAGAAGCATATAAGGAAAAGAGTCAGGTATAACATACTCAGCTCAAGCATGAATAGTGCGGATAGCACTGAACTTACAAATACAATGATGGATAGGCTGG
This sequence comes from Chitinophagia bacterium, assembly GCA_009923745.1. Classification (GTDB taxonomy): domain Bacteria; phylum Bacteroidota; class Bacteroidia; order Chitinophagales; family Saprospiraceae; genus RFSX01. Next base: position 11,301 of record RFSX01000016.1, on the reverse strand, counting down.
CATAGTAATACATACCAGAATAACTCTTTTTGAGATTCTGGAAAAGACTAGTCGTCAGTATGAATATGCCTGCCTGAAATAGTATGATTGCCAGGAATATGACTACTTCCGCTATGCTTATAGTGGATATGTCATTAATGGCTACGTTAAAACTGTCACACAGGGCCACCAGTTGAATTATTCTTAGCTGAGTAAGTATTGATAGAATCAATACCAGAGCATGAGTGAAAAGCTTGATGCTGTGATTCTTTTTATCAATACAGCTGAGTCCTCTCGCTAGCATTGACAGGAAAGAGAAAAGGATAAAGCAATCAATAAATAAATCGATGTTGCTGTAAGAATGCCAGTCGAAAAGTTGAAGTTCCAGACTTGAGTTTACAAAGCGCTTGTTCCAGTTACCAAAAAGAAGCTGTGTTATTCTTGCGGCCATTAAAAGCAGGACGGGCCAGATGGTGGAAGCCATGAAACACTGGTATATTAAGGCGATAGCTGTAAGAAGGAATGCCAGTATGAACAGGTTATTCAACCTGTAAGAACGATGTCTCTTCAGGCTTTTAAGGCTATAGCCGTTCCAGCTTTTTTGGGATTCATTGACCTGCGATTCCAGTTTGAGTATATGAGATATACCTGCCAGTACATTTATTTCCGGCTTGAGTAAACTATCCTGGCTAAAATAGTCGAGGCATATTTTTACGCTTTTGTCTTTTTTTCTATAAGTCCGGCAATAGGATCTTGAATGTTCAATTGATGTCCAAAAAACCAGTGTGTCAGACTTTTTTAAAGCTATAGCAATATGTTCTTTCTTTAAATTATCCGCTCTTTTTTTCAGTCGATTGAGATCAGCATTGCTGATACTATCTTTTTCCAGAATAGAAATAAATTCATCGCTTAACAGTTCATTGCGTAATTCCGCAAATTTTTCTTCTGAAAATTCCAGCAAGCTTTTTTTTGCCAATTCCGGATTACCCAAATGGAAACTGATTATGTCCAGGAAGGCCACGAACACTAAGGCAGCAAGAGATATGTATAAGGCTTTGGTCATCGTCGAAAAAGACAGATGCAATTTACATATTATATTTTAATTTAATATGATTACTGCTTTGGCGCCAACTGTTGTTGAAACTATTTTGATTGATTTTTTGTAATAGTTTTATATGGGTTGCGCCTTATCGCTCCTTATTGGAGAGGAAAGTCCGGACAACGCAGAGCACCGTACCATCTAATACATGGGTACTGACCACAGGGTCGGTAACAGAGAGTGTCTCAGAAAATAACTTCCCTGGTGGCAACGTCAGGGTAAAGGTGAAAACGTGAGGTAAGAGCTCACGACGTCCAGGTGCAAGCCTGGGGGTGGATAAACCTTGCGGGTTGAAATGTCATGTATACCTCGATTCTTCGGAGTAAAGTTGCTCGCTTTATGCATCGCATCGGGGAGGGTAGGCAGAGCAGATAAATGATAAGGGCTCTGATTGCTTTGTGCAAGAAGAGTACAGAATCCGGCTTACAGCAACCTTTTAATAAAAAAAGCCCGGTCAATTCCTGAACGGGCTTTTTTATTTCAATCACAATTCAATTAATTGGAAGCGTTATATTCTCCGGTAAGCGCTTCAAAGTCAAATTGTAGTGTAAATCTTAAAGTATTGTCGAGAGGATTTCTCCTGTTATTGGTCGGCACAAGATATGAAATATCAATGGCAAAGACATTGTATTTTAGCCCTGCGCCTACTGTAAGGAATTGACGGTCTCCTTTTTGAGGGTGCTCATAATAATACCCTGCACGTACCGCAAATTGTTTGCTATACCAGTATTCAATTCCAAGAGACATATTGAACTCTCTAAGTTCTTCACTGAAACCTCCCTGTGCATCACTGAATGATCCGAATATGGCTCCGAAAGTAGACTTTTCTTTATAGTCCGGCTCGCCATTTCCGTTTGGATCGTATTCTGGATTCTCAATGGGTCCTCCGTTATCATCCAATATTGTTGGAGAAATAGGAGAGGGTACCAAGAGTTTGTTTACATCAAGATGGAAGGATATGGAGTTATACTCATCAAGGTTTAGCAATAGTCCTGCACCTAATCCCAGATTAGCGGGAAGAAAATCCCTGAACTCAGATCTTGTATAGGTTACTTTCGAACCCATGTTTGAAATCGCTCCACCGAAAGTCCACTGGCTGCCATATGCTGTAAGGTTCCCTTCTTTGACATAAGTGAAAGATATATCTGCTGCAAATGCATTAGCCGATGAAATGGGAATACCACTGACTTGTTGTCCTGATGCCAGGTTCGAGTAAATATATTTTGCAGTTAATCCGGCAGATAAGTTTTCAGATAACTTCCTGTTGTACGATACGGCAAATTCTATTTCTCTCGGCTTTCCAGTTCCTGAAGGATTACCATCAAAATCCGTGAAGTTAATTTCTCCTAGAGAAAAGAAGCGGAGTCCAAAACCAAGGGATTGCAAGTCATCCACTTTTTTATATCCAGACAAGTATGTTAGGTATACATCCTGCAGTCCCAGGTTTCTCAACCAAGGTGTATAAGTAGCAGAAAAACTCATGTCTTTCTCGACAAAGGCAAGCTTGCTGGAATTGTAATGCAGAGAGTTTGGATCTGCAGAGCTTGTGATTCCGGAATCACCCATGGCACCTCCGCGCGCATCAGGTACGATTCTGAGAAATGGCATTGCCGTGAGCAGGGCATTGGGCAAACACTGGCCGTTGACATCTACGACGCATCTTTTGATAGGGTCATATCCCTGCGCAAAACTCTGGCTTGTAGCGATAAAAAATAATGCAAATAAAATTGAAATTGATCTTTTCATAGTTCCTTAAAAATTGGGGCAAAAATAGGATATATTATCTTACGAGTATAAGTTTTTCAAAATTGCTTTCGCGTTGAAGATTTAACTCATCTGACTCTATTTTTATTTTATAAAAGAGGATTCCTTGTTCGAATAAATTACCAAAACCATTTGAAATTTCAGTGCTGCTGCCAAATACCAGAGGCAATTCCACCTTAGACCCGGAAGAAAACAAAGCTTGTTCACTGGAGGATATAAATCTTCCCTGTGTATCGTATAATTCTACGGTGACATCGATATTGGTGTTGACCAAATCGTGTTCGAAACAAAAATTTATTTCACCATTCATTTGGGCCGGGTTGGGGTAAACGCTAAGGTTCTTAATAAAGCCTTCTTCAGAATCAATAACAACAAAATCTATGCTTTTCTCGGATGAGTTATTAAGTATATCCCAAGCCTTTATTGTTACAGTGTGTCTGCCTTCATCCAGGTTTATCAAGTCATAAACGACAGTTCCTGCCCCCAGTTTATTAGGTGTTGGATTGTAGAACCCGTTTAGAATAATTGGATTGTGCTGATTGCCGTCAAAAACAGCAGTAATATCATGACCTATACTTGTGCCGCTCAGGTTGATACCGTTTTCATCTTCAAGGTCTACAATCATAATCGCATTCTTCCCGGTTTCGCCACCATCTACAAAACTTCGGTTGTTAAAGAATATCTGAATTAGTGGCCCTTCATTGTCAGCGAACCCTTCCTCCGATGTGCCACCAATTATAATTTTATCATAATAGCCACCAGCATCCCTCGACGTATTATCTGAGGCATAAAAGCTGAGCAGGCCTTTTCCATACTCGAAGTTTATGTCTTTCGGAATGATAAATTCAATTTCGAATCTTCCATCCACCACCGATGCACTTCCTTTATAAAGGGTATTTTTCCTGGAGCTGAATTCAAAAAATCTGCCCTTGTTATCATTGTCCAGCGTCTTGATAGTACTTGCCTTGTCAAAAACGGTCAGGAATACATCACCATTAAAATCTTCCAGCATGACGCCATTATAATCGGAGATATGTCCTTTGACCCGAGCTTTGGAAAGCGCTCCCAGGGTGTCAATTCTATCTTCGTGTATATCTGTGCCATTTAACTCCGTAAATTCTACCCTGTATTGAGGCAGGGCAATGGTTTGTGAAGGGTCACCAAATAACATGAACTTTCGCGTATTGCTGGAAATGGTGTCACTCGAATTTGAGTTCTGGGCCTGCTGAATAATATCACCCAGAGTTTGTCTTTCGCCAGTGTTTCTCGTAAAAATCTTTTTAAACACTTCACGTGTAATACGTTCATTTTGCGAAGAGTAAACGGCTCTGACAGTCGAGAACAAAGCTATAGCTCCACCACCGGGATTGAGCAGGGCCAATTCGCCTGCAGAAACCACATTGGGTTCATCAAACCCTGTAAAGGAGCAGGTTGCTGTCACCAAAATCGGCAGCCTTTCAAAGTTATTGAGACTGGTCAGATCGGACAACTGAAGCACGCGCTCCTGGGCCCATCCTTTTGGTCCTCCATGTCCAAGGTAGTTCAAGACCAGTTGGCCATTCTGTATATTATTTACAAGGGCAGAGCGTGCATCAGGATATCTGGCTCCTCCCGGCGTGGATTCCTGGTTGTAGGCATCAAAGTATACTTTTTGCTGGTTCAACTCGGGATGGTTATTTTCTGTAAGGGTAGCGATTCCATCGGCCTGTCTCATATGGATATTGTTGTCCTCGTCATCAGCAGCAAATCCAGTACGCATCCTCCATTCGCCAAGAGATTTGGGATTGGTGTCATAGCTGATAATTTTGTTAACTACACCATTTGCTTCCTGCAAGGACTTGCATGGAATACGGCCAACACCAATATCCAGCGCCCCGTCAAGTGAGTCATCACCTTCGTTATCTGAGAGCAAGGCATAAAAATCGTCAGAAGGGAATGCTTCAATAGGATTTAATGATTCTTCGGTTTCATAGGTAGGGACAAAGTTTTGAAATTCAAGGTTTGCATTTAATCCCCGAAAATCATAACTGGCATCGCCCAGCAGCAAGAGATACCTGAAGTTAGGATCGCGATCATATAGCATTTTCACAAAATCCCTGATTGCCGTAGGTTCAGCTCTTCCCCCTCCAAATTCATTATATATTTCTTCAACGTCAGCAGTGACAACGGCCATATTGCTGTGGCTTCTCCTATGATCTGCTAGTTTTTGAGCTGCTTCTTCAAAAGCCCCGTAATAGACTATGGCTAAATCGGCCCGATCCAAACCATGAAGATTTTGAGGATTCAGTTTTGCCACAAACTCTACTGAATTTTGAGTTGTCTCTTCGCGAAAAGCCCAGAATTGTTTGAGTTCTGAATCTGTTTCGTATGAAAAGCTTTGACTGTTTCCATTGAAACTGCTTTCCATCTCCCGAATGTCATGGATATTGCTTACATCCCAGATGCGCAAAGCATTTGAGGTATTTATGGTATATCCAAAAGCGGGTTCAAAACTGGAATCTCGCCTGAAGATGTGCAATTCCTGTCCATTAAAATTCAGGAATTCTTCGGCAATAATCTGTATATAATCCAGCCAGGCTTCGCTATTGGGTGCCTGAGGCAGAAATCTCAAGCTCACATGCGGTGTACTGGAATTCAAGCTGACGAGGTCGTTGATAAAGCCGATACGGGCATAAACCGATTCTATATTTCCGGTATTGGTAGAGAAAATGGATCTTTCAAAACTGTTTCCTTCAACATTTAATTCAAAGGCTGAGCCAACAGAAGAACGTGCTGCAAATTGAGCTGTCACTTCAGCCCTTGTACCGGGGACAAGGTTAGGAAATTCGAAGGATCTGCTGAAATCCTGACTCGGTTCATTGGCGAAGCTCTCCCCAAACCATCTTTTACCCGAGCCTTGTGTTCCTCCAAAGCTGCCTAACAGATTGAGTCGCTCGGTCTCGTGACGACGGATGCTCTCTGTTGTATTCGAATATTGGGATACAGACACAGAAGGCGAAAGAGTAATGCGCTTACCCTCTGATTCAGCTACTTTAATAAAAGCGTAATTATTAAGAGAGTATGGATTTTTTTCAAATTCAATGTTTTGTGAACCCAGTTTGTATCTGTCGGCTCCTTCAAAGAACACAAGGATATAATCACCCGGATCGAAAGATAAGTCGCCTTCACCCTTTATATAAATGGGTATTTCCTCAAGGTCGTCTACACGTTTTTCCGAAAGGCTTTGGGCCACAACCCCTCCATTGAGAGCATAGATGCTGATATTTTTTGGATTGATTGCATTGATATCTATACCTTCCTGTGAACTGAAAAAGCTGTAATCAATTTTATAAATACCTGTATTTTCGAAGCTGATTTTATAAATGTCGCCATCCGCCAGCACGGATTCCGTTTTAAACTGAGCAAAAGCGGTAACACTGATGTTAGTTAAAATGGCGAGTAAGAGCAGGTATCTAGTTAGTTTCATTACTGGCTTAAAATTATTAATGTTTTAGGAACGTTAATATAGACCCTGTATTGTAAATCATCGAAATTGAACACATTTATTATTTAATGTACATCAACAGCCGACAATTTGTTCTCATTATCTCCATGCTTTCTTGCCTGGTATTGGCAGGTAAAGTCAGGCTGCATGCTCAGGATCTCATTTTTAGTCAGTATTATAATGCGCCTATACATATCAACCCTGCATTTGCCGGATTAAATACCTATCCGACATTTACGGCCAATTATCGGATACAATGGCCTTCATTTAATAATGCCTATGAAACCTACGCTTTCAGCTATGATCAGTACTTCAAAAAGTTCAACAGCGGGCTGGGTCTGGTGCTTTTGTCGGATGATCAGGGAGATGGCACACTTAAAACCACCCGGGCATCTGGCATATACAGTTATAATGTCAGGTATCGGGATGGCTGGCAAATGCGTTTTGGACTGGAAGTTTCTTATGCCCAGCATCGTCTGGATTGGGACAAACTGATATTTTTTGATCAGATTGATATTGAAAGAGGCCCCTTTGATTCAGCGGGTATTCCTTTCCCGTCAAATGAGCAGCAACCGGTCAATCTGAACAACTCTTACCTGGATATTGGATTTGGTATGTTGCTATACAACCCGCAGTACTACCTCGGCTTCAGTCTGGACCATATAAATGGGGCCTATGCCGGATTTTTACAACAAATTGATGATGGTTTGCAAGAGGGATTGCCATTATTATTTTCTTTGAATGCAGGTACGCAAATAATTATTTCTGAGGACAATAAGGGAAATCCTAGCACGTTTATATCTCCAAATATTATATTTGCATTTCAAAGTGGCTTTACGCAGGTAAATGCCGGAGCATATATTCAGATGGAAAGTGTTTTTGGAGGTGCCTGGATCAGGCACACCATTGACAATATAGATGCCTTTATATTTACTTTTGGAGTAAACTTCAACAACACCAAAATTGGCTATAGTTTTGATTTGACATCCTCTCAATTGGGTTTACAATCAGGAGGAAGCCATGAAATTGCCATCACGGTTGCTTTGAAATCTTTGGAAAAGAAAGAATCGAAATACAACGATTGTTTCAGCTTATTCCGTTAATTTGCGGAACTGTTTTTGTTTGTATATACAATAAACCAATTAATCAGTTAAATAATGACACAGGGCTTTAAATCATTATTGCTAGTAATGCTAATCGTATCGCTTTTCGCCGCTTGTAAGAGTGGTGGAGGAGGAAGCGGTGAATTATCCACATCCACAGGTTGGGAATATAACAACCCGGAATATGGTGGATTCGAAAAACTTGACTATGAAGGTCAAATCAACGGTCCAAACCTCGTACTTGTGGAAGGTGGTACCTATAACATGGGTATTTCTCAGGAAGATGTGACTTTTGAGTGGAACAATGTTCCCAGAAGAGTGACAGTTTCTTCATTCTATATGGATGAAACGGAAGTAAGAAACATCGACTGGAGAGAATATGAATTCTGGACAAGAAATGTTTACCAATCCTATCCAGAGGTATGGAAAGAAACGCTTCCTGATACTTTGGTATGGAGAGAAGAACTAGCGTACAACGAACCTTTGATCAGGGCTTACTACAGACACCCTTCCTATGATGATTATCCGGTTGTAGGTGTATCATGGGATCAGGTACAGAAATTCTGTAAGTGGAGAACAAACCGGGTGAATGAAATGATCCTTATCGAAAGAGGAATCCTTAATCCAAATGTTTCTGAGCAATTGGATAGCGAGGCTTTTGATACTGAAGCATATCTTGCTGGTCAGTATACGGGTTCTGTGAGAAAGAATCTTGAAGATGTATCGACAGGTGGTGAAAGACCAGTTAAATTTGAAGATGGTATTCTTCTTCCTGAATACAGGTTGCCTACGGAAGCAGAGTGGGAGTATGCAGCATTAGCTCTTCAAGGCAATCAGCCTGAAACAGGAGATGAAAACATCACGGACAGAAGATATTTCCCTTGGAATGGTTACACAGCCAGGTACCAAAAGCATAATAGAAATCAGGGTGATATTATGGCTAACTTCAAAAGAGGACGTGGTGACTACATGGGTATGGCCGGAAATCTCAATGATAAAGCTTCCGGACCAGGTCCAGTTAGAAGGTACCTTCCTAACGACTATGGCCTTTACAACATGGCCGGTAACGTCAGTGAATGGGTGCAGGATGTATACAGACCTATGACCTCATTGGATCTTAGCGATCCTGAAAACCATGATTTGAACCCTTTCAGGGGTAACATCTTCAGAGAATTGGTTCTTGACGAAGAAGGAAAACCTGTAGAGAAAGATAGCCTTGGTTACTTGAAAACACAAATTGTAGCTGATGATACGCTTGGATTCAGAGATAACTATCGTAAAGGTGATGTAAGAAACTTCCTTGATGGCGACAATAAAGAGTTTGTCAATTATGGATACGGTGAGTGGACACTTATCGCAGACAGCTCCAGAGTATACAAAGGTGGTTCCTGGGCAGACAGATTGTATTGGTTGTCTCCTGGAACTAGACGTTACAAAGAGCAAAACAAGTCAAGCAGTAAGCTTGGATTCAGATGTGCTATGGTAAGAGTAGGTGGTGAAACAGGTAATGAAGATATGGGTGGTCTTGAATTCCAGGAAAAAGGAAGAAATATCAAGCGTCGATACAAATAAGAAAACAAATTTATATGTAAGAAGGCTTTTGATTCTTGTCAAAAGCCTTTTTTTTTGTCCTGATGGAAGATATCAAAAAGCTATACGCGATATATAAGTCATGCAAAAGCGTTGAAATTGATTCGCGCAGGCTTGAAGCCGAGCAGTTGTTTTTTGCATTTAAAGGTGAGCATACCGATGGACATGAATATGTGAAAAATGTCCTTGAAAAGCCGGGATGTTATGCTGTAGTAGATAACCCAGAATTTGACTTTGGTGATAAGACCATCAGGGTTGAAAACACCCTTGATACCTTGCAGGAGTTGGCTCGCTACCACAGGGATCAATTCGATATTCCTGTTTTGGCTTTAACCGGTTCCAATGGTAAAACAACCACCAAGGAACTTATATTAGCCGTTCTTGAAACACGGTTTAAAATTCACGCCACACAGGGTAATTACAATAATCACATAGGCGTACCCTTGACCTTGCTCTCAGCATCCGACGATATAGAGATCATGATTATAGAAATGGGTGCAAACAGACTGAAGGACATAGAAGAACTATGTGAAATTGCCGATCCGGACCTCGGTTTGATAACCAACATCGGAACCGCACATATTGGAACCTTTGGTTCTCAAGAGAATATTATCCAGGGAAAAACAGAGCTGTACAGACATATAGCTTCTAAAATAGAGGGCAAAATATTTATTAATAAATATGATAAGCTACTTCTGGATAAGGCTCCGGAGAACACTGAACTCATTCTATATCCTGATGATAGTATAGAGATAAGAGATAAAGGCATGTACCTGGAGTTGGAAGATAAAACCAATGCTGAAATCTATAACTCTCACTTGACCGGTATTTATAACGGCTCCAATATGCAGACTGCTTTGGCCGTAGGTACATATTTCGGTGTAGACAGAAATTTGGCTTTACAGGCTATTTCCCGTTATATATCAAGGATGAACAGGTCCGAACTAAAACTGATTGGATCGGTCAGGCTGCTGTTGGACGCTTATAATGCCAATCCTACAAGCATGAAGGCAAGCCTTGAGAGCTTTGACAAGCAAGCCGGTGATGCCATTCGTAGTGTGATACTGGGTGATATGCTTGAATTGGGAAAACACGAGATTCAATATCATAGAGACATTCTCGACCTTGTCAGTAAAAAGAAGTTTTCAAAAGTTATCCTGATCGGTCCGCTATTCATGGCTGCTGATTCTGAAAATGCGTTCGAAAATTATCTGTCAATCGAAGATGCCATAGATGCGTATAAAGATAATACTGGAGCATTTGACAACAGTTACCTGCTTCTCAAGGCTTCTCGTTCTTTAATGCTTGAAAAGTTTGTAAGTATTTTTGAAAAGAAAGAGGACTAGATTTTAAGCTTCTAACCTGCCGTAATGCTTACAAGGATATCGGGGAGAACCCCTTCTCTGAAGGCGTTATAATCTTGTTCCGAGCATGGAATTTTTTCTTTGGTTTCCGGATGAATAAACCACCATCGCTTAGTCTGGCATGTCTGAATGAAACTGACAGGCTCGGCGAAAAAGTTGTTCTCAACCATATAGACATTGTTTTCCTCATGATCTATATTATCCAATTCTGCCTGGTTCTTGCCTTCAAGGTAATACCAGAACAATAGGGCAAGACACTCCCAGTTTTCACCAAGAAGATTGTCATCATCAAATAGATTAAAAAACAGGAAGAAATGTTCTGTAGATAATCCGCAATATCTCAAGATATTACATGCTTCATAGATGTCGAGGCCGGTAATAGCTGATTGCCTGAAATAACTGTCTTGCTTTCTTATGGCATTCATTTCGAACATTATGCCGTGCGCATTCCTGAGAGTCGACTCGGCACGACCGAAGTCCTGTTTAAATTCTCCAAGACTTACAGACCCGAGATGCAATTGATCGCAGAGATGCCTTTGGTAGGCAATTGTGCGAAAATTCTTTTTGCAGGTATTTGAAATGATGGCGGCTTTTTGGCCAAACATTTTTGTGAAACCTCTCATCTGCTCTTCGTCTCCAAAAAATACAAGGGGTGTTTCAGTAATTATCAAGTTTTCAGGATGAAAATCCGTTGGATTATAGGCTTCTGCTATTCCGAGCTGGAACTGCAGCTTGTTAAAGTCCATGTTAAATCTGCCCAGATTATTCATAAAGGTAACCAGTGATTTTCTTGAATTGAAAACCAGATTCATGTCAGCTTCCTTCGAGCGGAGGTTTTTGGCCAGGCTAATGTGTGGGTAAAGGCTTTCAGCAAGCTTTAAATCTTCCAGGTCAATTTTGCGTTCTAGCCAAAAGATT
>RFSX01000150.1 GCA_009923745.1 Chitinophagia bacterium | reverse complement strand
CTGCAGCTCGGCATACAGTTGCGCCGTAAGTGTTTTGTTATGCGTAAGAACTAATGTAGGCCTGTCAACCCGATTGATAACATTGGCAATGGTGAATGTCTTACCCGAACCGGTGACCCCCAGAAGTACCTGCGCGGATTCACCACCTTCCAGCCCAGCCACCAACTGATCAATAGCTTGGGGTTGGTCTCCGGTAGGTTCATATTTTGACGTCAGCTTAAATGACATTATTTCTCTCGATTCACATTGAATAAAACTTACAATCTAAGCAATTAGAAGACATAGCTCAAATAATCTTGTTCAAATAGAGACACACATTTATATAATATACATTAGATTAAGGGTGTGAATGTAAACGTGCCTATGAGAATAGTCCTAGCTATATTACTGTGTTTTTACGTAAGCATTTCCTGGTCTCAGTTTGAAGGCCACTACTGGTCACATCAATTTGGTTCCAAGGGACTTCTATTAAACGGCGCAGTCATATCATCTTCTGGTGATGAAACCAATATATTCTATAACCCGGGTGCCATAGGTCTGGATTCAGACCTGGGATTTAGTTTCAGTTTTCTTTCTCCAAGCTATTCAAATTACCGCCTGGAAAATTTCGTAGGCAACAACAATGATGTTACCGATGAAGGCTTTGGCTTTAGCCCGGGCTTCCTGGCCGTGAGATACAAACCTTTTAAAACGGAAAAACTGACAATCGGCGTAGCTTCCTTCGAACGTTTCAAAACCAGCATAAATTTCAATCAGCGTGCTGTTTCATCAATCAACGAAACCGGTGGGTTTATACTGAGGGCAGATATTGATGTTGCTCAACACAGATCAGAAAACTGGTATGGCTTTGCTGTATCCTATAATATAACCAACAATGTGGGAATAGGTATTTCTCAATTCTCTGTGTGGGGTGGCCAGGACCTGGAATTCAATTTACGCAAAGAGGTCTTCCCGAGCTTTGATGTAAATACCGTGCAATCCTCCTGGAGACATGATTTCAGCTATTCCCTGAATTATTACGGAGGCTTTATATCCAAAATTGGAACTTCTTTTGCAACCGATGAATTCAATATCGGATTGACTTTCACCAGTCCGATGTACAATACCGTTCAACGCTCTTTAGATTACGCCATCGATGATCAAAAAATAATCCAGTCCGGAGAGGCAGCTGAGGTCTTTTCAAACCGAAATAAAAAAGATTTGATCAATTATAAAACACCGGCATCCTTCGGTATAGGTTTAGAATGGCATATGAATGCCACATGTCTTTCCATTTCGGCCGAACATTTCAGGCCTGTAGACCGCTACCTGATTGGGCGTGACAGTGATGACCCATTTGACGGTACTTCTTTAAATCCGGAGTTACTCGACTTGGAGCTCTACACTGAATTATCAGCAGTCACGAATTTTGCTTTTGGAGTACAATTTATCAAGAATGAAAATGTGACATGGCTCGCAGGATTCAGAACAGATCTTTCTCCCGAAATGACTTTAAGCAGTGACGAGGCCCAATACCTGAGGACAACCCCTGACATTTTTCACCTGTCTGGCGGAGGCTCCTTCAGGGCTAAACAATCAAATTTCGCTATCGGAATTGATGTCGCGTACGGCGCTGGAAAAGAGGGCCGGCAACTTGCCAATTTTGAAGATGTCACCTCTGAAAACCTTTTTAGTTTCGAGGGGGACAATGTTGTGGATAGCCGGTTTATATCAGTTAGCCTATTCCTCACCTACGACTTTATCTTTCAATCATTTACCCGAAACCAATAATACAATCTTGCGTTAGCTTGGTATGTCTTATTTGAATTACAGGATTTACGGAGAGCATGGCGACTATGTAATAATATTACATGGGCTGCTGGGTATGCTGGATAACTGGCACAGCTTTGCAAAGGCACTATCAGAAAATTATAGGGTCATATGCATCGATCAGCGTAATCACGGTCGATCTTTTAAATCGGTAGAATTCACCTACGAGCTGCTTGCCACAGATCTTGCCGCTTTTTTAGATCAACAGAATATCTTGGAAGCTCACTTAATTGGGCATTCCATGGGCGGAAAAACGGTGATGCATTTCCTGGATTTATTTCCAGAAAAATCACTTAAGAGTATCATTGTAGATATAGGGGCGAAAGCCTACAAAGGTGGACATGAAGATATTTTCAAAGCGCTTTTGGCTATTGATATTAATAAGGTCAGTTCAAGAAAGGAGGTTCAGGATAGCCTAATGGTATCCATTAATGATCTGGGTGTGGTTCTCTTTTTGATGAAAAACCTGAGTCGTAACCCTGAAGGTTATTACGAATGGAAAGCCAATATTAAAGCACTGTATACGAACTATCCAAATATCATAAAAGCAATTGATGTCAATGCTCCTGTCAATAGTGATATTCTTTTTGTGAAGGGCGGCAAGTCAAAATACATCCGGGAAGAAGACAAAGAGTCCCTGTTAGATATTTTTCCTTTTGCAAAGTTCGAAACTATAAAAAATGCTGGCCATTGGGTACATGCCGACAGTAAGGACGAACTATTGAATATTGTCAGGCAATACCTGAACTGATGAAAAGCCTATTTTTGTTTACAATAATTCTTTGCAATTACGTTTAATTCCTAAAGTAAGCCATAATGCATTTTAAGATTATATTGATATCCATAGTAGCCCTCCTGGGTGTTTCTGCGACAAGCATACAACAAGACAAGCTCTACGAAATTTCTAAAAATATTGAAATCTTCATCAATGTCTATAAAGAACTTAATGCGAATTATGTCGATGACCTGGATCCTAATCAACTGATGCGTGTCGGCCTGGATGCTATGGTTGCTTCACTTGATCCATACACAAATTATATATCTGAATCCCAAGTGGCCAGTTACATGATCAATACAGAAGGCCGCTATGAAGGCATCGGAGCCATAGTCGAAAAAATAGGTGATTATGTAACTATCGTGGAGCCCTACGAAGGAAGCCCTGTACTTGAAGTCGGCCTAAAGGCAGGAGAT
>RFSX01000149.1 GCA_009923745.1 Chitinophagia bacterium | reverse complement strand
AATCCTGCGGCAAAGAAATTTAAAAGGGCTGATCTGGCTATTACTATATAAATATCTTAATCTGTACCAAGAGCTTTCTGTGTCAATCGAAGGGTGTCCATACAAGCGCCAAGAGCGACCCGCTCCACTTGATTTTACAATTATAGAAGGATCTGATTTTATTCACATGCTGAAATGCTTTACTTTCGCAGTCGCAATGAAGCGCAATAGATACAGCATCAAGGAAATTTACTACACCCTTCAGGGAGAAGGCCATCATACAGGTCAGGCTGCTGTATTTTGCAGGTTTTCCGGCTGCAATCTCTGGTCGGGGAGGGAAGAGGACAGGGAAAAGGCTATATGCAGTTTTTGTGATACCGATTTTTGGGGCACCGATGGGCTCAACGGCGGAAAGTACAGTGCAGAAGAGCTTGTCGATAAGATTCTTGAAATCTGGCCTTTTGATGATAGAGCATTCATCGTGTTTACCGGAGGTGAACCGGCCTTGCAGTTAGATGAAGAACTCATTCAGGTGCTGAGAGACAGACAATGTTATGTAGCCATAGAAACCAATGGCACCATGGTACTGCCTGAGGGTATTGACTGGATTTGCGTCAGTCCAAAGGCAAATACCGAAATCCTTGTGCAGTCAGGAAACGAATTGAAGATTGTATATCCCCAACAGGATATAAACCCTCTGGATTTTAAAAGCTGGGACTTTGAATACAAATTCATTCAACCCATGGATTCTGAAACCCAGGAAGAAAACATGAGGGCCGCTATAAAATTCTGCAAAGAAAATCCTGAATACAGACTGAGCATTCAAACCCACAAATACCTGGACATTCCATAGCGTCAGAAAAGGAGGTTCAGATTTTTAGAAACTGTACTTTACCCCGGCCATAAGTTTAGAAGTTGACAGTACATCGGATTCGTCTGCATAAAAATCCTTAAGAGACTTCCTAAAGGCTGCAAATGCTCCAAATCTAGCATCAATGCTGTATGCAATACCCAGCTCAAAATTAGGAATCAACTCACTGTTTTCTTGTACAATAATATTTAGCTCGAACTTACTCGAGGTCTATCACTTCCTTTTCAGCCACCTCGTCCAATTCAACTTTGAGGTTATTGATGATGAATTCCTGCCTGTCAAGTGTATTCTTGCCCATATAGTAGCTGAGTAGATCGGTGATCTTTGTATTGTTCTTGATCAGCACAGGTTCCAGACGGATGTTTTCTCCAATAAATCCTCCGAATTCATCAGGTGAAATTTCTCCAAGACCTTTGAATCGGGTAATTTCTGCCTTTCCGTTCAAAGCCTGGATAGCCTCCTGCTTTTCTTTTTCAGAATAACAGTAAAAGGTTTTCTTCTTGTCTCTCACTCTGAATAGAGGTGTTTCAAGAATATAGAGGTGTTTTTCTCTGACAATTTCCGGGAAGAATTGAAGGAAAAAGGTGAGCAAAAGCAAGCGGATGTGCATACCATCCACATCAGCATCCGTGGCAATAACCACGCGGTTGAATCTGAGCTTTTCTAGTCCGTCTTCTATATCAAGCGCGTGTTGCAAGAGGTTGAGCTCTTCATTCTCATAGACAATCTTCTTGGTTTGGCCGAAGCTGTTAAGAGGCTTGCCACGCAGACTGAATACTGCCTGAGTTCTCACATTACGTGCTTTCGTAATAGAGCCACTGGCTGAATCACCCTCTGTAATAAATATGGTCGTTTCCAATTTTTCTTCCTGGTCACCTCTTTTATCATTCAGGTGTACTTTGCAATCTCTCAGCTTTTTATTGTGAATATTGGCCTTTTTAGCCCTCTGGTTGGCCAGCTTTTTAATACCGGCTATTTCTTTTCGTTCTTTTTCCGACTGCTGAATTCTTTTGAGCAGGGCTTCAGCATGAGTTTTGTTTTTGTGTAAATAATTATCAAGATGCTTTTTGACAAAGTCCACAACAAAACTTCTGACGGTAGCTCCTTCAGGAGCCATTTTGAGTGATCCAAGCTTGGTTTTGGTCTGGGATTCAAACACCGGTTCTTCTACGCGCACCGATATAGCACCTATTATCGCAGTCTGTATATCGCGGGCGTCAAAATTTTTGTTGAAATGCTCTCTGACTGTTTTGACAATGGCTTCTCTATATGCTTGTAGGTGCGTACCTCCTTGAGTTGTGTTCTGTCCGTTTACAAATGAATAATATTCTTCTCCGTATTGAGATCCGTGTGTTAAAGCAATCTCAATATCCTCACCTTGCAAATGAATGATAGGGTAGCGTAGCTTGTCAGCATCTGTTTTGTTTTGCAAAAGATCAAGCAGCCCGTTCCTTGAATAGAATGTTTCATTATTGAATATAATTTTGAGACCAGAGTTGAGATAGGCATAATCCCAAAGTCTTTCCTCTATATACTCATTTCGAAATTTAAATTTTTTGAAAATATCCGGATCCGGGAGAAACTCCACTAATGTTCCACTGTCTTCTGAGGACTTAGCGATCCTGCTTTCCTTTGTCAACTCGCCATATTCAAATTCAGCTGTTTTCGACTTACCCTCTCTGAAGGCAGATACTTTAAAATATTCCGATAAGGCATTGACAGCTTTGGTACCTACTCCATTAAGCCCAACTGATTTCTTAAAGGCTTTTGAATCGTATTTACCTCCGGTATTTATTTTTGAAACGCAGTCGACCACTTTTCCCAAAGGAATCCCTCTACCATAATCTCTTATAGAGACCTTACCCTCTTCGATGTTAATAATAATCTTCTTACCATAACCCATGACATACTCATCGATACAGTTGTCAATGACTTCCTTCAATAAAACATAAATACCATCATCCTGCGTGGACCCATCTCCAAGCTTACCGATATACATACCTGGGCGGAGACGAATATGTTCCTTCCAGTCTAATGATTTAATATTCTCTTCTGTATAACTTACCTGTGTCATCCCTTTGTTTCTTGAAAAGTATTAACGGAATAAGGGCTTTCGCCGTTCCCCAAATGTAACAACATATTACTATATATAGTAAT
>RFSX01000148.1 GCA_009923745.1 Chitinophagia bacterium | reverse complement strand
ATCAGAATGGGAAATATTCATCCTGTTGTATAAAATTACACCATTTGAATTCAAAATTGACTTTAAGGCATTTAGAAAGTCAATTGTTTCAAATTTTCCTGGCACCTTGGCACTTTGAAATACGTCCATAAGGATCAAATCATATTGTTGTGAGCTTATGTTAACATATGAATGCGCATCTGTCTGAAATGTTTGCACAGGGGATTTAATTTTATTCAAACTGTATTTTTCTGCCAGTCTGATGATCTCAGGGTCTATTTCTACACAATCGTAGCTGAATTTTTTTTTGAAGTTGTTCTCCAGCATATAGATTACAGAGCCTAAACCCAGACCGAGAATTAAGGCATTCTTGGCTTTCAGTTTTTGCCAAGCTATCTTATTGAATGATGTATAAAAATTCTCGTATTTATCGTCGAACGAATAAATAGCATTCTTGGTAATAAGCTGATTTCTGCCCTTGACAAGCAGGACTTCCAGGTAGGGGTTGTAGGGTGAACTTGACTTCTCCAATGAGAGGTCAATAAAGTAGCTCAGTATTTTTTGCCAGGTAGACCTCACTTCAAGATTCCCAACTTCTATAGCTAGAGGTAGAGTAGAAAATATGCTCCATTATAAGCTTATCCTCTTGACTCAATTCCATACCCCGTCTTTCCATCACCTTATTCGCAACATCAAGAGCTTCCTCTATCCGAAACGTTTTGTAATTGGACGCTCCCCCCCAGCTGTAGGAAGGAATATAATTTCTGGGATATCCAGAGCCATAGATATTGGCACTTACCCCGACAACTGTACCGGTATTGAACATAACATCAATCCCGCACTTAGAATGGTCTCCCATAATCAAACCGCAAAATTGAGTCTCTGTTTTTTCAAAGCGTTTACTCTTGTAATTCCATAGTTTCACCTCAGAGTAATTGTTCTTAAGATTGGAACAGTTTGTTCCGGCACCGAGGTTGCACCATTCTCCGATTACTGAATTACCCAAATAACCGTCATGTGCTTTGTTGGCGTAGCCTATAAATACTACATTAGACACTTCACCGCCTATTTTACAGAAAGGACCAAAAGTACTGTCCTTATAAACCTTAGCACCCATTTTAATAATGGTGTTATTACATATTGCCAGGGGCCCTCTCAGGGCAGAACCTTCCATAACTTCTGCATTTTCTCCAATATAAACGGGACCATCACTGCTGTTGATGGTGCAATGCATGAGTTTTGCCGTAGGGTGGATGTATACAGGATGGTCACCATATACTTGTACGGATTTGTCGAGCTTCAGCTGAGCCGATGATTTGTCAATAAGCTCGAAATCTTTCCGGATTTCATCGCCGTTATGGATAAAAATATGGTGTGGCCTGTTGATGACTGTGAAATCGGCACCATTCTTACTGATGTCTATCCCTTTGAGCTCATTCAACTCTGTATTATCAAGAAGCCTGTTGAATTGTTTGTTATCCATCCTGGCTGCAACGAGTGTTTCATCAAACAGCAAGGCATCGTTCATGCCCAGGTTGCGGATGAGGGATACCAGTTTCTGGTTGGGCAGCCATCTGGAATTAATAACATAGTTATCTGATGAAATGTCGATCTTATATTTTTCAGATAGGTAATCCTGGGTTATGTAACTGGATTGCCCATTGAGGTGCTTCTCCCATTTTTCAGCTATAGTGAAAATTCCTATTCTGAGTTTGGCAACAGGCCTGGTCAGGCATAGGGGTAGAAGATCCCGCCACTTGTCATCATCAAAAAGTATAATGTTATTCATTGGTCAATCATTGAAAAAAAAAGCCCCAGTGAGTGGGGCTTCCTTTTATGCTTCGCTTTCTTGTTCTTCGCTCTCTGTTTTCTTAGAAAAATTCGCAAATTTTTTCTTGAACTTATCAATTCTACCCGCTGTATCGACAAACTTCATCTTACCGGTAAAGAAAGGATGCGAGTGGTTGGAAATTTCCACTTTGATAAGGGGATATTCATTACCATCTTCCCATGTAATTGTATCCTTGGTACTAGCTGCTGATTTGCCTATCCAAGATTTATCAACTGAGATATCTTTGAAAACCACAGTTCTATACGTTTCCGGATGTATTCCTTTTTTCATTTTTGTTGTTTTTGTGAAATTAAGCTCCACTTTAAAATGGGATGCAAAAATAGATGATTTATACCTATAAATAAAGTGTCTGTCCTAAAAAAATGCATCTTTAATGTGCTTTAAAAGTACCGGCCGACCTCTATTATCGTGGATAATTGAGATGATATCGAAGCGTATGGCCCACAAATAGTTTGTTTTCTCCATAAATGCCTGGGCAGCGGCAAATATCAGTTCGGTTTTTTTCTCATTGACGGCCGTTTCAGGTTCCCCATAATAGCTGTATGCCCTGCTTTTTACTTCTATAAATACCAATGCATCATTTTTTTTGGCGATTATGTCCAATTCTGCTTTTTTATAGCGCCAGTTTTGCTCTATAATCTGGTAATGCTTCTTTTTTAAATAGTTTGCCGCATGTTCTTCTGCTCTTTTACCTGTCAGGATTGTATTGCATTTCATCTGATCTTGATATTAGCTTATTGTTAACTATACACTTTCTTAGTTTTCAAGAGCTTTGATTTAGTGATATATGTTACTTTTGCCTGAAAGTAAATACGAAGATTTATGATGAATGAACTTATAGAGCGTTTTCCACAGCAAATAAAAGAAGCTATGGAAATTGGTGAAGCAGCATCCATAACAGCTCATGATAAAGAAATAAACAAGGTATACGTTGCAGGATTAGGAGGTTCAGGGATTGGAGCCAACTTTGTATCGGAATTCATCATGAATGAGTGTAAAATACCCTATACGGTCGGGAAAGGCTATCATATCCCGGCTTATGTAGATGAAAATACCTTGGCGATTTGCTCTTCTTATTCAGGCAATACAGAAGAAACACTTTCATCGTTTGAGCAGATGCTGGACAGAGGATGCAAAATAGTAATCATAAGTTCCGGAGGACGTCTGATCGAAGAAGCCAAGACAAGAGGTCTGGATTATATGCAAGTGCCTGGATCATGGCCTTCAC
>RFSX01000147.1 GCA_009923745.1 Chitinophagia bacterium | reverse complement strand
TATTTAAGAAAGTTAGAATGAATATGAGTTACAAGGTAGTTGACGTTATGACCAAAAAGCTCATAACACTTCATCCCAAAGACAAGGTTCAGAGAGCAAAAAAAATATTCAAAGACTGTGACATTCATCATATTCCAGTGGTTGTTATGAATAAAGTAGTTGGAATAATCAGTCAGGGTGATATTCTTTTACTCGAAGGACTGATAGAAAACAGTTTCGACCGTTTTATTCAGGACAAGAAATTAAAACTGGATACGGTAGACCAGGTCATGACCCCTGATCCCATTTGTGCAGATATTGGAAGTACTACAAAAGAAGTACTCCACATTATGCTCAAATGTCGGATAAACGCTATACCGATTGTTGAAGGCGATGATATCAGGGGGTTGGTTACGAGCCGGGATCTTCTGCATATCCTCTATGAAAATCTCGAGCCTGATGAAAAACAATTACCACGATGAAATTTTAGATATGCCACTTACCACTTTAAATCCCTGGGGGTTTTCCTTGAGAGATTTGCCGATGATTTGATGAACTATGATTTTCAGTTCACATCGCGTTTTCTAAAATTCCCACCTGTAAACATTGAGGAAAGAGATAATAACTACTTCATCAAGTTCTTTGTACCTGGTATGAAAAATGAAGACTTCAGAATTCAACTTGACAAGAATGTACTTTATGTGTCTGCTGTAATAGAAACAAGCATGGGGGGGGGGTAAAACAAAGAATCTTCACATTGAAAGAGTACGACAGGATTCTTTCAGATGATCGTTCGATTTACCTGAGTCTAATAATGAGGACGTACTCAAAGCAGAATACAAAAACGGCGAATTGTGGCTTACGATACCTAAAAAATTTAGAGACTATTAAACCCAGAAAAGAAATAAAAGTATTCTGATTAAGTTAATATGAAAGCGCATTAGGGCAAGAAATTGCTCCGGTATTTTTAATTTAAAGTAAATCATATTTTTGGAGAACATTAGCCATCTGTAGCTGAAGCTCAAGCGACTTTGCTCTTGCCTGATCAGCAAAATCCTCTTCTTTAGAGGCATAAATTATTGAGCGCGAAGAGTTGATAAGTAAGCCTACTTTGTCATTGATTGCATTTGAACAGACTGATAGAAGATCGCCTCCCTGAGCACCAACTCCTGGAACAAGAAAAAAGTGTTCCGGCAAGAGCGTTCTAATCTTTTTCATATATTCAGCTTTGGTTGCTCCTACTACAAACATAATATTGTCGGAAGTTCCATACTGGGCACATGTCGTCAAAACACGCTCATAAAGCGCCTCGCCGGATTCAAATTTCAATTGCTGGAAATCATGGCTACCCGGATTGGAGGTCAACCCCAAAATAATAACCCACTTATTATCGTAGCCAAGGAATGGTTTTATGGAGTCATCTCCCATGTATGGGGCGACGGTTATTGCATCTGCCTTATAATAATTAAAATAACTCTCAGCATACCTTCTAGAAGTATTGCCTATATCAGCACGTTTAGCATCTGCAATGCACATAATATCTGATGGTATGTAGTCTATTGTCTTCTTCAATGACTCCATTCCTTTCGGACCATATGCTTCATAAAATGCCGTATTGGGTTTATAGGCTACTACCAGATCCGAAGTGGCATTAATAATGGCTTTATTGAACTCGAAAATGGGATCATCGAATTCAAGCAAGTGGCCGGGTATTTTATCCAGGTCAGTATCCAGGCCTACACACAGAAAAGACTTCTTTTTTACAATACTGTCAAATAGTAATTCCCTGCTCATACTGACAAACCGTTAACTGCTATAACAGAATTGATCTCTGGAAATTTAGATTTCAGGGTTTGCTCTACACCAGCTTTCATTGTCATTGCAGACATCGAACAATTCATGCAGTTGCCCAACCATTTTACCTTCACAGTCATATCCTCTGTTATATCAATAACTTCAATATCACCACCGTCCACTTTGAGGTGGGGCCTTAATCTGTCAAGTGCAACATCGATTTCCTTTATGAGCTTTGATTTATCTGTGTCTGACATTCCGCAAAAATAAATATTATTTGATTCTAATTAACAAAGCCTATGATTGTTGGATATTGACGCCAACGACCTGAGTAGGTGCTAACACTTCATTTCTTACAGCTACTTGTTGCATTGTCTTCTTGGCCATTTCAATATAGTATTCTCTGGCAAGATGATTTTCCTGAATCACTACTGGTTCGCCATTGTCACTGGCAACTCTGACATCGGTGATCAAAGGCAGCTGAGCCAATAAAACCGAATTGGAAGCCTTAGCCAAATTCTTTCCTCCACCCTCACCGAATATTTTATATTTTTTGTCAGGCATATCCTCAGGTATGAACCAGGACATATTTTCAACGACCCCAACTATCGGAACATTTATATTTTCCAATCTGAACATATTCATAGCCTTTATAGCATCACTGACAGCTACTTCCTGGGGTGTAGTAACGATCACTGCAGCAGTTACCGGTACTGTCTGCACCAAACTCAACTGAATATCTCCTGTTCCCGGAGGAAGGTCTATTACGAGATAATCAAGCTCCGGCCATAAAACCTCATTGATAAACTGTTTAATTATCCCACCCAGTCGAGGTCCTCTCAGTACAACAGCTTTATCTGCTTCTACTATATTTCCTATAGATATAGTCTGTATGCCATACTTTTCTATTGGTTCGATACGGTGCCTGCCATACATCTCTCGTATTTTAGGCTTTAAGTCCTGAATGCCAAGCATTGTAGGAAGAGAAGGCCCATAGAGATCTGCATCGATCAATCCTACCCGTGCACCTAATTCCTTCAGGCCAAGAGCAAGGTTTACAGATACTGTAGATTTACCAACACCTCCTTTGCCAGAAGCAATAGCGATAATGTTTTTGACCTGGCCAAGCGGCCTTTTGGTCTCATTCTTATTTACAAAATGAATATTGACTTTAGCTTCAGGATACTCTGAAAGAATAGCACTCTGAATATTTTCATGCAATTGAAACTTCTCCGTGTCTTTCAGGCCTGCTGTATTCACAGAAAAGGATACAGAGTCCTGCTCCAATTTCAGATCTTCAACCAAGCGCATGCTGATTATATCGTTGCCACTTTGGGGGTCAGCAACTTTCCTCAGAATTTGTACAAGTTTATTATTGTCGATTGCCATAATTCAGTAAACAAATCAGGCCTTGAACAAGTTTACTTCAAAGACAAGAACTTGCTCTAAGTATAAAAATATATATATTTAATAATTCTTTAATATATCCTGCTAGCTT
>RFSX01000146.1 GCA_009923745.1 Chitinophagia bacterium | reverse complement strand
TATTGAATCCGATAAAAAAGCTGGTAAATTCAGCATCCCTGTAAGGATTGGACGCAGCAAAGCTGTACTTTATCACTATTCTCTTCTATTATTGGCTCTAATTCTGGCGGTTGTTTTCGTCATTTTGAATTACCAAAGCCCTCTTCAGTTCTTATTCCTTCTTACAGCTCCTTTACTGTTCATTAATGCCCGTGCTGTTCGCTTGCAAAGCTTGGCCTTAAAGCTGGATCCCTATCTCAAACAAATGGCCATCACAACACTTCTCTTTTGTCTGTTATTCGGGATTTCTATGCTATTTTAATTTTTGTAGTTCAAACAATAGCTTTTATCGATTTTCATAGTTGTAGGAAACTACTTGATGCCTAAAACGCTTTTATTTGTATCAATACAGATGTATTATGACTGAAAAAACCAAAGATAAAACCCAGGAAGCTCAAAGCAAACACGCTAATTCAATCATTAAAAACCATATGATTTGGTCAATGGGTGCTGGATTTATTCCTGTTCCTATTGCTGACTTTTTTGCGGTATCGGCAATCAACCTGGATATGATAAGACAATTAAGCAAGTTGTATGAGCTTGACTTTAAGGAAACAGAAGGTAAAGCTGTAATTACCGCATTGACAGGCTCCGGCTTAGCGCGTATCGGAGCCAGGGCGGTTAAAGTTATTCCTGGTATTGGCTCAGTTTTGGGGGGTGTCACACTAGCCGTATTGTCAGGTGCATCAACCTACGCTCTCGGAGAAGTTTTTAAAAAGCACTTCGAAACAGGAGGAACCTTTCTGGATTTTGATCCTGAACGCTTGAGAAAGTATTATGATGAAAAATTTGAGAAGGGTAAGGAACTTGCCAAGAAGATGGAAAAGGAGGTCAGAGCTTCTCATGAAAAAGCGGAGAAAATAACCGAAGAGGATATACCATCTGAAAACCCAGTATCTGCGGAGTACGACTCAGCCAAGGATGTTGTCAGTCAGTTGAAAGCTCTCAATGAATTGAAGAAGGAAGGAGCTATTACAGAAGAAGAATTCGAAGAGCTGAAAGCAAAACTCTTTAAAGCCAAGCTTTCATAAGCTTATTTTCTTTTAAAATTCAAGCCTTGCCTGGGCAGAGACGTCCTGGCCAACAAAATCTTTAGCTAACCATTTATAATGCGCGGCAATACCTACCATGCCTGCATTATCCCTGCAGTATTCAAAGTCAGGAATGTAGGCATTCCAGGACCTGTTCCGTGCTTCTATTTCAAGCCTTGATCTCAATGCTGAATTGGCAGATACGCCACCTGCTATTGCTATGTTTTTAATGTTTTCCTGTTCGGCAGCCTTAATAAGCTTTCGCATGAGACTCTCAACGATTACATCCTGCACAGATCGAGAAATATTGGCCAGCTCTGATTTAATGAAATCTGGGTTTTCTTTCGACCTGTCCCTTAAAAAGTACATGACCGCTGTTTTAAGCCCTGAAAAGCTGAAGTCTAATCCTGCTATATCTGCAATAGGAAAATCATATATCGCCTGTCCACTGTGAGCATACTTGTCAATTAGAGGTCCTGCCGGATAGGTTAGTCCTAGCATCTTTCCGGTTTTATCAAAGGCTTCGCCTGCGGCATCATCCCTGGTCTGACCCAGGATTTTCATGTCATAGGGACTGTCGACTCTAATAATCTGGGTATGGCCTCCCGATACAGTAAGACATAAAAATGGAAATGCCGGTTTAGGGTCTTCAGCAAAATGTGCGAGCACATGAGCATGCATATGATGAACCTCGATGAGGGGTATGTCAAGCGTCAATGCCATCGATTTGGCAAATGTTACCCCTACAATCAGGCTGCCCAGAAGACCTGGTCCGCGGGTAAAAGCAATGGCATGTAAATCTTTTGTGCGGATATTTGAAGCTTTGAGAGCCTGGTCTACAACAGGTATGATATGTACCTGGTGTTCTCTGGAAGCGAGCTCGGGAACAACACCACCATATTCGGCATGTGCTTTTTGTACAGAGACAATATTGCTTAATACGCAGCCGTCAGAAATGACAGCAGCCGAAGTGTCATCGCAGGATGATTCTATGGCTAGGATGTTAACTCGCATAAAACTAAATGCAAAGGTAGCTTGTGATACAACAAAATGCATGAATTCCGCATCTAATATTAGTTAGATAGCAAGGGATTTTTAATTTTGCTACTAATAATTGTAATTTTCGCAACAATTAACCAAGCCATACTAATGAAAAATATACTTAGTGTTGTTTTAGTTCTGATAATAGCTTTCCTTGGATTCGCATTGATACAGGGAATTAAGGAACCCATAGCATTCCAAAAGGAGAAGCGTATGCGTAGAGATGCAGTTGTAGCCAAGCTTGAAAAGATCAGGACAGCGCAAGAACTTTACAGGGATATTACTGGAAAATTTGCAGGTAGCTTTGACTCTTTAAAATATGTTTTGTCGAATGACAGCCTCACCATTGAGAAAATCGAAGGTGACCCTGATGATCCTACTGGTGAAGAATATACGCTTACACTTATCAAAACACCAGCCATAGATACCATACGCAAGCTGGAAATAGATTTGGATGGATTGGAAAGTATTCCCTTTAGTGACGGCAAGGCATTCAACATCCAGGCCGATACCTTGACCTACCAGTCTACACTCGTAAATGTGACTGAGGTTGGCACACGCTGGAGGGATTTCATGGGCGAATACGCATCCATGAAGTATACCAAGTATGACAATAGCTATGATCCGGATATGATGCTCAAATTCGGGGATATGAACGCACCAAACTTATCAGGAAATTGGGACAGATAGGACAGACATTTGATCACATATACGATAAGAAAGAAATAACGGAACTGTCTGTGGTGGCATACACAGACAGTTTTTTTTGCGGTTATTGGTCTCGCGATGATATGCTCCTGAAAGCAGATTATTTTTCAGGCGAGAACGCATTGGATTTAATGAAGCAATTGCTCAAGGAATTTCCTGATGCCGCGCTGAAAATGCTTTCAAGCACCATTCCATTTGTACATGTACCCAAAGCTCAATATGAAGATGCAGGCTTTGAACTCTACTTCAAGGGCTTGTACGATTTACGTAAAAGAAAACGACATGATAAACAGCTTGATGCATTCAAGAATCTGGATGCGAACACGCTGTACTACCTGGAAAGAACACTCTGTAATGAAATTAAGCAGGAAGAAAGGTCTGTCGAGACGGTGCACATATCCACAGCCATGTCGAATTATGCATACCTGACAGAATCGGACTGTCTCATTTATTTGC
>RFSX01000145.1 GCA_009923745.1 Chitinophagia bacterium | reverse complement strand
AAAAGGTTTAGTGGATTGGGTTTCCGATGAAAACCCAGATGTGTTTTGCATCCAGGAGAGCAAGTCCCAGGAAGAGCAAATTGATCCTGAAGTTTTTTCCAAGCTGGGTTACCATGCCTATTGGCATTCTGCTGAAAAGAAAGGGTATAGCGGTGTTGTTACCTATTCAAAAAAGCAGGCAAACCAGGTTATTAAAGGAATGGGAATTGAGCGGTATGATGTCGAGGGAAGAGTTATACGAACAGACTTTGATGATTTTATTCTTATCAACGCGTATTTCCCATCGGGCAGCAGTGGTGAGGAAAGACATGTTTTTAAAATGCAGTTTCTTGAGGATATGCAACCCTGGGCAGAATCTTTGTTGAACGAATCGAAAAATGTAATAATCCTTGGAGATTATAATATCGTCAGACTGGACCTCGACATACATAACCCAGAGCGTAAAGACAACCCATCAGGGTTCAGGCCCGAAGAAAGAGTATGGCTTAATAGCTGGTTTGAAAATGGCTTTGTCGACGCGTTCCGATACCTGTATCCAGACAAAGAAAACAACTTCAGCTGGTGGAGTTACAGGGCCGGATCCAGGAAGAAAAACAAAGGATGGCGCATTGATTATATTTCAGTATCGGAGACCTTGAAAAACGGGATTCAAGAAGTAAAACACGGTTATGATGTCGTACACTCTGATCATGCTCCCGTTATAATGGAAATAGAGCTTTAGGGCTTATTCCATATTTTGCATTTCGAGGTATCTCATCATATCCTCAAACTGCTTATACATGCTGTCTTCTTTAAAAATCTTGAGTGCTTTTTTGCATAGCTCCATAGCTTTTTCATATTGCTTGTCATTCATGAGTAGCCTTAGGTATTGGATATAGTTAGAGCTGTTTTCTTCCTCTTTGATGAGTTTTTCGCAGATGACATAGGCGTATTTGTGCGCATCCTGTTCATAGTCGAAATATTTATTGATTTGAGAAAGCTGCTCTTTAAAAACACCTGGATTTTTCTTACCGTATTTTTTTATAAACTTTTGAGATAGCGACTCCCATCTCTGATAGTCGCCGGTCAAAGCTGCATAATATAAGCGAGCTTCCATTTCAAATCTCTTGCTGTCACCAATGGCGGCAGCATTGAACTGATCAATGGCTTCATCAAGCAGCGCCGGGTAATCATAGTCGAATGCTTTTTCGACCGTTCTCATGGCCGCATTAGCAATCGTGCGTTCATACTTGTCTGCCGAAGAAACGGAGATGGCCAGCTTTTTAAGACTTACCAACTGATCAAAAAGCTTTGAATCAGATTCCTTCACGGCGACCAGTAAAAATTCAGCCTTTTGTTCCTTTGAGATATCAGGCTTGCTGTTGAGGTATTCGTTGGCAATTTTTTGGCTTGTCTTGCCTACTTTATTAAGTTCAGATACGTAATTGATCATAAGATCAAAATCTCTTTCTCCCAGCACATAACGTTCTTCAAATTGGCCGGTACGGTCATAGGACCTGATGGCTTTATCGGCCAAGGCAAGAAGAGCATCCGCTTGTTTGCCTCCAACCGATTTTTGGAGGACATTTCCCTCACTGTCGAGGAAAAATAAAGTTGGAAAGGCACCAACAGGATAATTCCTGCCAAACTTTATACCTTCAGGCTCTTCCATATCCATCTTAATGTTGATAAATCGCTCATTAAAAAAGCGACCAACCCGGTCCTGAGTAAAGACGTCTTTAGCCATTTTTTTGCAGGGACCGCACCATTTTGCATAGGCATCGACAAAAATAACTTTGTCATCTTCCCGTGCTTCATTAAGAGCTTCATCCCAGGACCCTTCAAAGAATTCTATGCCCTGACCAAAGCTTATTGTAGAACTGAATATTAGAAGAAAAATAAATGTTATCCTGTGCATCATGTCGTATTTTAGACCTGTTAAACAAAGATGACAAAAATTTAGTCTGTTTGCCATCTGTGAATAGCGTCAAGATGATTTTATGATATTTATAACAGGTTCCTCAGGGATCATGTTGCAACAAAGCCCATGCTTGAATGAGTTTATCAAAAAGAGATATATTTTTTAGTCACCTTGCACAGACAAGCCCCTTGTCATTGGCCCTAGAAGTATCCAGGGCTGAGGGTGTATTTATTTATGATACTGACGGAAAGCGATATTTTGACCTTAACTCGGGCATATCAGTAAGTTCTCTGGGGCATCGGCATCCCAAAGTTATTGATGCTATTAAAAAACAACTGGAACTGTATATGCATACGATGGTATATGGCGAACACATTCAAAGCCCCCAAACAGAGTATGCTGATTTATTATTCCAGCATTTGGATAACTCTCTGGATTGCATATACTTCCTTAATTCAGGAACTGAAGTTATCGAAGCTGCGATGAAGTTGTCCCGGCGTGTCACAGGAAGATATGAAATTGTGGCTTGTCGCAATGCCTATCATGGAAGCACACAAGGCTCTGAAAGCCTGCGATCTGATAAAGAATATTCCAGAAGCTTCCTGCCATTGATTCCGGGAGTGCGACATATAGAGTTCAATGATTTTGATGCGATTGATAATATAGGATGCAGAACTGCTGGCGTCATTATAGAGCCGGTACAAGCCGAGGCAGGAGTCATTCCCCCTGCTCAGAACTACCTTCAGGCTATACGGCAACGGTGTGATGAGATGCAATGCCTCTTGGTTTTTGATGAAATTCAGACAGGCTTTGGGAGGACCGGAGCTTTGTTTGCTCATCAGAAATTTAGTGTATTGCCAGACCTGCTTTGCCTGGGCAAGGCCATGGGTGGCGGTTTGCCAATAGGTGCCCTTGTTGGAAATAAAAAAACAATTAATACCTTCTCGAGAAATCCGGCTTTGGGACATATTTCTACTTTTGCCGGCAACCCGGTCATATGCGCTGGGGCAAAAGCTGTTCTAGAGCTTTTGCTAGACACAGATGTTGTCAAAGAGGTAGAAGAAAAGGGTAAGTATTTGTCAGATATCATTGCTTCACATAATATCGTAAAGGAAATTCGAAGAGAAGGTATGATGATGGCTGTAGAGCTTGAGAAAAGAAAATATCTTAAGCATGTGGTACAAAGGAGTTTTGAACTCGGTGCTTTGATTGATTATTTTCTTTTTAATTCCAGATCTTTCAGGCTGGCTCCACCGCTTATTTACAATTTTGAACAACTAAGAGAAGCTGGTGATATATTGTTGGAAGCGCTTGATTTTGCTGAAAGTCAATACTCAAAGTCATGATTTTCAATGCAGGTACAATAATTAATTCCGTAAAGGAAGAAGCCGATAGTAATAG
>RFSX01000144.1 GCA_009923745.1 Chitinophagia bacterium | reverse complement strand
CAACGAATATATTCGTTGGGGCGCATTCGGACCGCCGGATCAAACCCCGCTGTTCCCGGATGCCAGAACGGCGATCGAGAATGGTTTGTATGAGCTATGGGATGCTGATACGGCGGTTGAAAAACTCAGCGGTATGATCGAGCAGTATCCGCAGATCTCTGATACAACTGGCATGACAACTTATTATCGGCTACGTAGAATTGAAAAAGGCAGTGACACGGTGTCAAAGCCATATCCTCCAGTTCTCCTACATTCCATGCATTAACCACTATCCTTCTAGAATCCGGGTTATTTTTGATCAGATTCACAGCGCGCGAAATCTGATCCACCGTCTTACCATCAGGTCTTGTCCAGGATCGCCACTGTTTTCCATACACAGGTCCCAGGTTGCCATCTTGATCGGCCCATTCATTCCATATTCTGACACCATTGTCCTGTAGATACTTAATGTTTGTATCGCCATTCAAGAACCATAAAAGTTCGTGGACAATAGATCTGAGATGGAGCTTTTTGGTAGTTATTAAAGGAAATCCTTCAGATAAATCAAATCGCATCTGATAGCCAAAACAACTTAGTGTGCCGGTACCTGTCCGATCACTTTTCTGAACACCATTTCTTAAAATATGCTTGAGGAGGTCGTGATACTGTTTCAAAGCCCAAAATTTCTTGCGCTAAGATAACATAAGGATAAAATATATATAAATAATATGCATATAATACCGAGTCAATTTAGCCGATCACTTGTCAGCTAAGCTTCCAGAAATTTTAAAAAAAACAAACCAATTGATATCTTAGGTCTTTTTAATTCCGCACACACATCAATAATTAATAATAAATCCTATGAGTTTGATTCAACGCTGCCTGCCTGTTTTATGCATGCTTTTAATGCCATTTTCAATTTTTGCCAAAGGCATAGATGAAAGGATAGACGAATGGTTTACACCTATAGCTGAAGCCTGGGAAGGCTTCGTATTTACTACCATACCTATTGGTGGACTCGATGTCCCCATCGTGGTTATCCTACTTGTAGGTGGTGCCGGTTTCTTTACGGTCTATTTCGGCTTCGTGAATGTCAGAAAATTCCCACTTGCTATAAATGTGGTAAGAGGCAAGTATGATCATATAGAAGAAGGTTCAGATCCCGTCACAACAGAATCCTTGAATGTAGTGGATGGTGATATTCCTGAAACCATCCGCAAGGAAGGCCAGGAAGGTGAAGTAAGTCATTTTCAGGCACTAGCTACAGCGGTATCCGGTACGGTCGGCCTGGGCAATATTGCAGGTGTTGCTGTTGCTATTGCTGTGGGTGGTCCTGGAGCTACATTCTGGATGATCGTCTGCGGCCTGATAGGCATGTCATCTAAATTCGTTGAATGTACTCTGGGTGTAAAATACAGAGACGTTGATGCTGAGGGTACCGTATACGGCGGACCCATGTACTACCTGTCTAAAGGCCTCGGTGAAAAAGGATATACAAAATTAGGTAAAACCCTGGCCGTTATTTTTGCAATACTTTGTGTGGGCGCTTCCTTCGGTGGAGGAAATGCTTTCCAGTCCAACCAGGCTACAGTCCAGCTTATTTCAATGCTTGGCCTTGAGGGAGGAGCTGTAAAGACAATCATCGGGATAGTTCTCGCTGCATTGGTTGCTCTTGTTATCCTGGGAGGTATAAAAAGCATAGCCAAAGTAACAGGGCGTATCGTTCCTTTCATGGCTGCCATCTATGTGGCTGCATGCTTGTTTATCATTGTCTCCAATATAGGATTCATCGATGATGCTTTTGGCTTGATCATGAAAGGAGCCTTCTCTCCAGAAGCTGGCCTAGGTGGTCTTTTGGGTGTACTTATAACTGGATTCCAGAGAGCGGCTTTCTCAAATGAAGCCGGTGCCGGTTCTGCAGCTATAGCCCACTCCGCCGTTAAAACACGTTATCCGGCCAGTGAAGGTATTGTTGCCCTTATGGAGCCTTTTATTGATACCGTTGTCGTATGCACCATGACGGCCCTTGTTATCATCATGTTTAACAGCGATGGTGCATTTACTTATGGTAATCTTGATGCCAGCAACAATGTGATTCTAAACGCTACCGGTGAAGCATTGGGTGGTGTTGATTTGACGAGCATGGCTTTTGAAGCTGTACTGCCCTGGTTCCCGTACATTTTAACCCTTGCTATAATTCTCTTTGCATTCTCAACTATGATTTCATGGTCCTATTATGGCCTTCAATCATGGAAGTACCTTTTTGGAAAAGGCAAGCGTGCAGATATGACCTTTAAAGTCTTGTTCCTTCTCTTTGTCGTTATCGGTGCAGCAGCCAAACTTGATGCGGTTATCAAATTTTCGGATGCTATGATTTTGGCTTTGGTATTCCCGAATATGATCGGGTTATTCTTCCTCTTTCCTAAGGTAAATGAGGAATTAAAGAAGTACCTGAAGGCTATTAAATACAAGAGATCTTGATGTGCCAAAAGCTGTATTGCACCTCGGTTCCAACAAGGGCTTGAGATCTAAAAATATTCAACTGGCAAAAATGCTGCTTGAAGCTTCGGCAGGGAAAACACATAAGGCCTCAGCCTTTTATGAAACAGAAGCCTGGGGCAAAAAAGATCAGCGCGATTTTCTGAATATGGCCATGCTAATGGAAACAAGCCATTCTCCGGATGAACTATTAGATATCATTCATAAGGTAGAAAATAAAATTGGCCGTAACCGGATCGAAAAATGGGCTGCGCGTGTAATAGATATAGACATTCTTTTCTATAATTCAGATATTATCAAAAATGATCATCTTAAGATACCCCATCCAGAAATAACAAATCGTAAATTTGTGCTTGTACCCTTGAAGGAAATACTACCTGACTTCAGACATCCAGAAACGGGCAAGACTGTTTCACAAATGCTTGAGGACTGTAATGATTCATCCTGGGTTAATTTATACCAATCATGAGCCTGAAGGATTTACCATATGAATTTGTATGTATAGAAGGAAATATCGGCAGCGGTAAGACCTCTCTCGTGGAAAGAATGTCGCGTGACTACAACGGGAGGATGTTGCTCGAACAATTCGAAGACAACCCATTCCTGCCTTTATTCTACAATAATCCGGAGAGGTATGCTTTCACGGTGGAACTGTTTTTTATGACAGAACGCTACAAACAGCTTCAAAACCATATAAGCAACCAGGATCTTTTCTCAAGCAAGATCTTTTCTGACTTTTCATTTATTAAAACCCTTTTATTCGCCAGAAAAAACTTGCAGGATGAAGAGTATAAATTATTCCAAATGCTGTTTTCGGTATTGAATAAATCCTTTCCAAAACCGGATTTG
>RFSX01000143.1 GCA_009923745.1 Chitinophagia bacterium | reverse complement strand
GGGAAAAGGAAAATATCAATGAACTGAGAGAGGTACTTAGCACAATGATTGCTGAAGAATACCAGTTAAGATATCCCTATCAGGTTAAGCACTGGTAACAAGAGGGTTATTCAGGTTCGAAACCAAGGATAATGTTGAATTGACCATAGCTTTCAAAGCCTGGCGCATTAGGGTCTTTGTCAAATCCCCAACCGTAGTCAAACCCAAGCAGTCCAAACATAGGAAGGAATACCCTGAGTCCAAACCCTGCTGAACGACGCATGTTGAAAGGATTGAAGTCCTTGAAGCTGGACCATGCATTACCACCTTGCACAAAACTGTGCACGTATATAGAAGAGTTCGGATTCAAAGAAAGCGGATAACGCAATTCCATTGTAAGCTTATTATAAACAGCTCCACCTCCGAGACCAACCTGGTTGGTCTGAATGTCTCTGACTTCATACCCTCGCATCGAAATGATATCTCGACCATTAATACCAACATTCTGATTTGAAAGACCGTCACCACCTAGTTCGAATCGTTCGAATGGTGATATTCCTATATCGTTATTGTAGGCTCCAAGAAAACCAAATTTAATATTGGTTGCCAACACAAATTTGCTGACCAGATTGTAATACCATTCAGCCTTGAATTGCCACTTATGATATTCAAGGAATTCAAAGCGCTGCGCCACCTCGACTTCTTCATACTCGCGATCAAAGTCTATGACAGCTCCCGGCCCACGCTCCAGTCTGAGTTCTTCAGCAATTTGAGCTCTGTCATCTTCTGTGAGCTGCCAGAAATTATCGCCTCTGAATAGCGAATATGGCGGTGTAAATTGTACAGAGAAGGTGACTCTGGAACCACTGCGAGGGAATATGGGCTCTGCAACTGAACTTCTTGACAAGTTAAGCGTCAAACTAAAGTTTTTAAAATTGCCCGTTCCTACAGCTGTTCCGTCAACAAAGAATCCACCATTCCTGTAGTCATTAAGATTGATGGTTTCCAAGGTTAATGTTCCACCAATTGAGAAAAAGTCATCCGGCCATTTCAGCTGGGTGCCCAGACCAATAAATCCTCTTGTAATCTTCAAAGATCCAAAATTGAAAAGTTCCTGGTCGAAGGCAGAGTGTACCGCACCAATAGTAAAAGAGGTAGGTCTCTTTCCACCAAGCCATGGCTCAGTAAATGACATATTGTAGGATCTGAAGAATCGACTGTTAGATTGTGCTCTTATACTTAACTTCTGTCCATCACCTTGTGGCAAAGGACTCCAGGTTGATTTATCTCTAATGTTTCTAATAGAAAAATTATTGAATACCACACCGAGGGTACCTATCAATCCACTTAATTGACCACCATAACCGGCAGAGAGTTCAAGCTGATCCGATGGCCGCTCTTCCACAACATAATTGACCTCTACCGTACCATTTTGCTGGTTTACCGGCGTCTGGATATCCATTGTCTCCGGGTTGAAATACCCGAGGTTTGAAACTGCTCTTTGCGAGCGCATAATGTTGGAACGGCTAAATTTATCGCCGGGCTTGGTTCTTAATTCGCGCCGAATAACATGCTCATGCGTTCTGTCATTACCACTGATGCCGACACTTGATATAGTAGCTTGGGCCCCTTCAAAAATCTGCATCTCCATGTCGATAGAGTCATTGACAACTGCTATTTCCACAGGGTCAATATTAAAAAACAGGTATCCGTCATCGAGATACAGGGAAGAGATATCCCGTCCATCAATGCTGAACGAGAGCCTTTTTTCCAGCAACTCCGGATCGTAGACTGCTCCTTTTTCAATTCCCAGAACATTGGTCAATTGTTCGTCGGTATATTTTGAATTACCCTTCCAGGTGATATTTCTGAAATAATACTGGTCTCCCTCATTAATCTTTATCTCCATGTAAAGTTCGCCGGTAACAGATCGCCAGATTGTATCGTATACAATACTTGCGTCACGGTAGCCGTTTTTATTGTACATTGTGATGATGGCATCCTTGTCCTCTTTGTAATCCTCTTTGACAAGCTTGGATTTTTTCAAAAGGGTACCCTTCACTTTTGTGCCTTTCATCTTCTTCTTGATCTTGGCATCCGAGTACACAGAATTCCCAAGAATGGTGATGTTAGCTATCTTGACTTTCTCGCCTTTATCCACCTTGAATACCAAGCGTACAGAATTGGGTTTGAGATCATCATCAATTTCCTCAATATCAACTTGTGCTTCGAGGTATCCTTTATCTACATAATGATCAACAAGCTTTGAGGTGCACAGGTCCTTAAGGTCTTGCGTTACGATGGAGCCCTTGGTCATGGTTTCATCGATTATATCCGTCAGCGAGCTGTGCTTGCTTTTCTTTTCACCTTCAATACTATACCGAGAAAGAGTTGGCCTTTCAACCAGGACAATTTTCAGAAAGATCAGATCGCCTTCTATTTTATCTGCATAAATCTCAACATCCTCAAAAAGTCTGAGTCTTAAGAGGGCTTTGACAGCATTAGGTATATCATCGCCAGGTATGGTAATCTGTTCTCCTTCACGAAAACCGGCAATGGATTTTATCGCATTCCTGTCCCTGTTCACAGCTCCTTCAATCTTGATTTCAGAAATATTGTATTTCCTCCGCTTTGAAAAGTCGTAGGTCTGGTACAAACTGTCCTGTACCTGTGCTTGCAATGGCAAGGCAAAAGAAGCCAGCAGCATAAAGATTGATAGCTGAAAAAAGAGTTTTGTGGTGGAATCTTTGATAAAAATCCTGTTTTATATAACAAATGCGCCTATACTATGGCTATAAAGGTCATTATAAAGGAATGCAAAAGTAAAATTCTTATTGGTTGTTTTGCAATGCTTTAACGAATCTTTAATGGAAATATGCGCTATTTCACCGAGACTGAATAATGAATAGTGGGGCTTGTCATGATTTACCGCCAATCTGTTCCGAAATCTTGCCAAATCGGCGCTCCCGACCCTGGTAATCAATAAGGGCTTGATAAAAGTGCTCTCTTCGGAAATCAGGCCAGAAAACCTCGCTGAAATATAATTCTGCATAAGCCAGCTGCCACAATAGATAATTGCTGATACGCTTTTCTCCAGACGTACGAACCATTAACTCCGGATCAGGAATGCCGGATGTTGAAAGATGTTCAGAAACATCTGTTTCATCAATATCATTTGGATCTATCACGCCAGCTTTTGATTTTGCAGCCAGCGTTTTAACCATTTCAGTGATCTCCCAACGGGCACTGTAGTTGAGTGCAAGGATGAGAGTCATCCTTTTATTGTTTTTCGTGTTTTCTATTCCTTCTTCCAGTGCCTTCGCTGTTTTGACAGGCAGATCAGATATATCCCCAATTGCTTCCAGACGTATATCATTATCGTTGAGCGTCGACATTTCCTTCCTGACAGTCTCG
>RFSX01000142.1 GCA_009923745.1 Chitinophagia bacterium | reverse complement strand
CTTCTAATGATCCTT
This sequence comes from Chitinophagia bacterium, assembly GCA_009923745.1. GTDB lineage: Bacteria > Bacteroidota > Bacteroidia > Chitinophagales > Saprospiraceae > RFSX01. The sequence goes on along the minus strand of RFSX01000142.1, from coordinate 3,403 downwards.
TAGACATATTTGCTCAAACAAGCATCAAAACTACTAATTCTAATAGTTAAAAAACCCCATGAGTAAAGAGAAATACGTTTTTAACCAGAATACGCTGCAGTATGAAAAGATTAGCGTAAGCTGGAAGAAAAGGATCGTGAAATTCACCGGTTTTTCGCTGACGATAGTATCGATTTCCTTCATACTCTATACCATTGCTTACACAGTTATTCCAACTCCCAAGGAACAGGCTATGGAAAGAGAGCTGAAGCAAATGCAGTATCAGTTTTCCACCATTTCAAGCGATTTTGAAAAAATCGCCGTTGAATTGAATGAATTGCAGGAAAAAGATGCCCAGGTACACCGCGTGATATTTGGTATTGACCCGATTGATGAGACTGTCTGGGAAGGTGGTACAGGGGGTTCCGAAAGCATGGAATATTTATCAAGCATCAAGAATTCCGAAGATTTTGCCAGTTCGACACGCAAAAGACTTGAAAAGCTACAGTATAAAGTTGAGCTGCAGAAAAATTCACTCGACACATTAATGGCCCTGGCTAAGCAAAGAGAAAAAAAATTGCTGTCTATCCCATCAATAAAACCGGTAAGAGAAGATAAGCTGAAAAGAAATATGCACTCATTATCCGGATTTGGTTACAGAATACACCCGGTGCATGGCGTTAAGAAGTTTCACAAAGGCATTGACTTCACAGCACCACGTGGTACAGCCATACAGGCAACCGGCAATGGAAAGGTTATCCGTGTTCAGAAAAGAAGGTACGGGTATGGAAAAAATATAATTATAGACCACGGATTCGGGTACACTACCCTATATGCTCACCTGAGTGAAATTGATATACAGGTGGGTGACGAAGTGGTCAAAGGTCAGAAAATCGGAACGATCGGTAGTACAGGTACATCCACTGCTCCGCACCTTCACTATGAAGTACGCATCAACGATCGCGTCGTAAATCCTATCGATTATTGCATGGATGGATTGACCCTTGAAGAATACCAAGAGCTTGTCAGAAAAGCTTCTATAGAAAATCAATCATTTGATTATTAAGAATCAGTTGCTGAAAACCAACTGAGCATTTAGTCAAAACTCAACGAAGCCAATCTTAATAGATTGGCTTTTTTTATTTAATCTAAATAAATTTAGAACTTTAGCAATAACTTAGTGTTAATGAAGGTAATGCCCGTGGACATGGGTTTTCAGATGGTTTATTATATATATTTGCAAAAATTTCGACCCTGAAAAATGGACAAAAAACTGATCTATCTTGATAATAATGCCACAACACCAACAGATCCGCGTGTTGTAGAGGCCATGCTGCCATACTTCAACCAATTTCATGGTAATGCAGCCAGTAGGAATCACCCTTTTGGCTGGAAAGCAGAGGAAGGCGTGGATGAAGCGCGTCAGCAGATTGCTGAGTTGATACAAGTCGACCCAAGAGAAATTATATTCACATCAGGAGCTACCGAGTCTGACAACCTGGCACTGAAAGGTGTTTTTGAAATGTATTCCCGCAAAGGAAATCACATTATCACCTTAAAAACAGAACATAAAGCCGTTCTCGACTCATGCAAGAAGATCGAAAAAATGGGTGGCGAGGTGACATATCTTGACGTCATGGACGATGGACTTGTCGATCTTGAAGCGCTCGAAGCAGCTATAAAAGAAAATACCATTCTGGTATCAATTATGTATGCCAACAACGAAACAGGTGTCATCCAACCGATGAAAGAAATTGGTGAGATCTGTGCACGAAAAGGTGTTTTGTTCATGAGTGATGCCACGCAAGCCGTAGGGAAAATTCCTGTTCATCCAAAAGAACTTGGTATTCACCTGATGGCTTTTACTGGCCATAAAATGTATGGCCCTAAGGGTGTTGGTGTTCTTTATGTAAATAGAAAGAATCCTCGTGTTAAAGTTACAGCGCAGATTGATGGCGGTGGTCATGAACGTGGTATGCGTTCGGGTACGCTCAATGTTCCGGGTATCGTAGGAATGGGCAAAGCTGCCAAACTAGCCAGACTTGAAATGGAGGAAGAAGCGAAGCGCTTGTCTCAGTTGAGAGATAAACTCGAGAGTTCCCTAATGAATAATCTTGAGGAAGTATATGTCAATGGGAATAGGGATCACAGGATGCCGCATGTAAGCAACATATCTTTCAAGCACGTTGAGGGAGAAGGTTTGATGATGACATTCAATCAGAATATCGGCGTATCATCTGGGTCTGCATGTACCTCGGCTTCCCTGGAGCCTTCATACGTGCTGATTGCATTAGGGCTTGGTGATGACCTGGCACATTCTTCGATCCGATTCAGCCTGGGCAGATTTACTACAGAAGAAGAAATAGACCAGACGATCGAACAGGTAACCAATGGTGTAAACCATATGAGAGACCTTAGTCCGATCTGGGAAATGTATAAAGAAGGTATCGATCTTGATGCGGTCGAATGGTCTGAGCATTAAAAGCATTGAAACTCGTATAAACTTATATTCGTTAAAGATTAAAACAAGAAATAATGGCCTATTCAGAAAAACTATTAGACCACTTTAAGCAGCCACGCAATGTGGGATCTCTTGATAAGGATTCTAAAAATGTGGGCACAGGACTTGTAGGTGCCCCTGAGTGCGGTGATGTAATGCGGCTTCAGATTGAGGTCGATGAAGAATCAAAAATCATCAAAGACGCCAAGTTTAAAACCTTCGGTTGTGGTTCCGCTATCGCTTCGTCTTCTCTTGCTACCGAATGGCTGAAAGGAAAAACCATCGACGAAGCCATGTCTATCGACAATATGGATATCGTGGAAGAATTAGCACTTCCGCCGGTGAAAATCCATTGTTCTGTTTTGGCTGAAGACGCCATCAAAAGCGCTATAGCCGATTACCAGGAGAAAAACTCAAACCAGGAAGCCTTGTAGATATGATTTTTGTAGCAGATTCTGCCAAAGACAAAATCAGGGAACTGATGGAAAAAGCGGAGCTCGGCGACGAACACTTCGTGAGGGTGTCGGTGACATCAGGAGGATGTTCTGGTCTGACCTATCAACTCGATTTTGATGACAGTTCACACGCAGATGACCAGGTTTTCGAAGATAATGGCGTCAAGGTCGTAACAGACCTCAAAAGTTTTCTTTATCTGTGTGATACGACTCTTGAATTTTCAGGGGGCTTGAATGGTAAAGGATTCTATTTCAACAATCCCAATGCAGCGCGTACCTGCGGATGTGGTGAGAGCTTTTCAGTTGCCTGATGAGTGAACAGGCCAGCCAGAATAAAAGACCCATTTCCCGCCGCAGCATTCTATCCCTGCTTCTGGAAATAGGGGCCTATGCTGCCCCGCGCGGCAATACACAGATCCGCAACCGCATTATCGGGGCATTTGCCTGTTTGATATTGGCAAAATCCTCT
>RFSX01000141.1 GCA_009923745.1 Chitinophagia bacterium | reverse complement strand
TCAGCGTATTTAAGAAAGGCTGATGCCTGCGCATATATTGCAGGAAGCGGCGATTTTTTAATAAAATAATACCCGTCAAGGAAACTCCTTACTCCCCCGGAAAAGACCAATTTGCGGCAGTTTATATCATTTGCATGTTCTTCAAAATAATCCATAATCATCTCAAGCATATCCTGGCAATCATGCCCTATTCTAAACACATCCTTGAAGCTCTCAAATCTCACAGAATCCGAACGCAGCAATTCCAGCTTGGAAAAATTGGTTCCGCCATAACCTGCCAGGTCAAGTGCTTCCAAAGGCAGTTTTAACAAAGCTTCTATACTTCTCCTTCCAAAACCCTGTCCCACCTCTTTGACTATAACCGGGTAAGTGGCATCTTTCAAAAATGCGCTTATTATTTCCAGTCCGCTCCGCTTCAGCCTGTCTCCTTCCGGCTGCATCCACTCCTGCAGAGGATTGACATGGATAATAAGGCCGTCTGCATCCAGCCGCTTTCTTAAGTCCTCAACGCGATCCGTTTCACCGCAATCCAGCAACTCCTCAATTTGCGCAATACCCAGGTTGATCAATAAGGGCTGATCCCCCATATGCGGCCGCACATCAAATTCGTGCATACGCCTATCTTCATACAAAAGCTGCCTGCATGACCCAAGTCCCATAGCCAATCTGAATTCGCCGACAGCACGAGCCAGGTTATGATTTATCACTTTAGCCCTTTCTGTACCGCCTGTCATGCTGGATACCATAATGGGGAAATCCATAGCTTTATCGGCAAGCATCCTAGGCATTTTGCCGTGCTGATCAGCATGCGGCTCCATGACCGGTTCGTAATAGAATCGTTTGTCAGATGCAAGATCTGAAGTAGAGGATTTGAAAGCAAGATCAATGTGATCTTCCTTGCGGGTTGCGGCGGTTTTATCTTCTTCTTTCCTGATTTCCGGTCTTTTATTGTCGCTCAATGCGAAGAATTTAGAGCACTAAAATAATAAATAGCCAATTTTCATGCGTTAAAACACCATGCAGGAAGGAATGTTGCCTTCTCCATTGATCTAAAGTAAAGCGCTATTTGTTAAAAAAGATATTCCTTATTCATGAAGTATTTAAGTCTGATTTGCTTTTTATTACCTATTTGTCTGAGAGCCCAGACTCCCGAAGCGGTAAAACTATACAATGATGCCGTCGCGGCCGTCAAAGCCAAGGATCATCCTTCTGCCATAAGGCTTTATACCGAATCCTTAAGTATTGACCCCCTTTATCCGCAATCGTATTATGGGCGGGCCAATTCAAAGCTGGCTCTTAAGCACTATGAAGAAGCCATCAAAGATTTTAAAAAATGCCTCAAGCTGGATGCCACCAATGCCAAAGCATGGTATTACATGGCATATTGTAATATGAAATCCAAAGACAATGATGCTGCCTATGAGAATTTTCAGAATGCATTAAAACATGACAATTCCCTGGCCAAGGCTTACTATTACCGGGCTTTTATCCACCTGAATAAAGAGAATTTTAACCTGGCCATAAAAGACTTTACCGCGTACCTGACTTTGGAGCCGGATAATGAAAAAGCGCATTTCAATCTGGGCGTAAGTTATTACAAAGAGGGGCTCAATGCACTGGCTATACAGTCATACTCCAGAGCCCTGGACATAGACCCCAGTTACGAAGATGCCCGTTTTGAAAGGCTGAAACTCTTGTACAAGGAAGGTGATTTGGCAGCTTGCATTCAGGACTGCAGCTACTTTGTAAATAAAAGACAAAAGCTTGAATCCGTGCTTAACTACAGGGCCAATGCTTATTTAAAGGATGAGCAATTGGATCTGGCAGCTTCAGATTTTAAAAATCTGCTCAATCACAAACCAGGAGATCAATTAGCGATTCAGAATCTTGCTGCGATATCCATAAAACAAAAAGATTATTCAAAATCCATAGTGTATTACAGCCAGCTCCTTGAATTGGAGCCAGGAAAAGCAGCATACCTTAAAAATAGATCCATCGCTTATATGCAGATAGAATCCTGGAATGAAGCCCTGAAAGATCTTAATGTCCTGATTGAAAAAGCACCAAGCAATGGGGATGCTTTTTACAACAGATCCAAGGTCCACCTGCAATTAAATAATTCAGGACAAGCCTGCCAGGATATGAGGCAATCGGCCAGACTGGGATTCGAACAGGCTTTTGCTTATGTGGCAGGATTATGTGATAATTGATCAGCGGTAGCATTTAATTATTGTAGCAGGCAGAAATCACTTATTTTGTCAGGAATGAAAAAGTGGAAAAAGAATATAGGTCTGCCACCAGGGACTGTTCAGTACACAGGTCAGATGACGGAACTGGATATTAGGATAAATTATGTTGAGTTCAATGAAAGCCATTACAAGGAAGAACTGAATCAGCAGCACGATAAAGTCCGTCTCCATCCATCGGATCTGAAACTCAACCAATGGTATGACATTCGAGGTCTTCATGATGAAGAACTGATCCGCAAAATTGGGGATACTTTCTCGATGCACCCCATTGCTATTGAAGATGCTGTTGATGTGAATCAAAGACCCATGTTCAATGATTACTATTCAGGAGCATTTATTTCTTTTAAATCCATATTCTACGATGAAGAAGAACTGCACATTCACACCCAGAATGTTGCACTCTATTTCGGAAATGGATTTGTTATCAGTTTCCAGGAAAATGAAGATGACCTGTTCGAAGCTATTCGGGATAGGTTGCATAATGCCAATGCACGCATACGGCTAAAGAGAACAGATTACCTGGCCTATGCATTGGTTGACTTTATTGTAGACCGATATTTTATAGCGCTGGAGGGTATAGGTCGCAGCATTGAAGTCATGGAAGAGGAAATCAGTTACAACCCGGAGGAATTTGAGAAATCACGCATACTTTTTCTTCGCAAAGAAATTCAAAAGGCTCGAAAGAATATATCAGCGCTTCGTGAAGCCCTTCTGCAGTTCAATCGTTCAGAACTGGATTTCATAGAAGCCAAAACACTATTGTTTGTACGGGATGTTTCGGATCACGTCATACAGATCCTAGACAGCATAGACAACAAGAGGGAAATCCTGGCTGGCCTGCAGGATCTATATATCTCGGAGATAAGCCTCAAGATGAACCAGGTCATGCAGTTTTTAACCATCATCACAGCATTATTTGTACCCCTCTCTTTTCTGGCGGGCCTTTACGGGATGAACTTTAAATACATGCCTGAGCTTGGATTCAAATACGGATATTTTATTCTGCTTGGGGTCATGCTTATTATAGTTATCGCACTTATATGGAACTTCAAGCGTAAAAAATGGCTTTAATGTGAAAGTGAAAATAATCGAACAATGACCCGTGAAATGCTGACATACGGAGGTTCTGTACTCATAATAGTCATGACAATAGCCCTTGGCTATCTCTTTAATAAGATCTTCTCAAAGATTATTAACAATT
>RFSX01000015.1 GCA_009923745.1 Chitinophagia bacterium | reverse complement strand
TTGCTTTTTTCTGCAATTACCCGGATCACGTCAAGACGAATTACAGAAACTTCCTGAACAACAAGATGAGGGAGCACTTTAATTTTACGGGAGTACCTATAAGTATATTTTTCAGGAAGAAATAATTGTCACTTGCCTCACAGAAAACAAGAAAAACGAATTGTATTTATCCCTGCACGGGGAGGCTCGAAATCCATTCCACTCAAGAACATTAAACTATTTTGTGGCAAACCCCTTATTCACTGGATCATAGAGGCAGCTGACCAAAGCGATAAAATTGATAAAATCGTTGTTTCGACAGACAATGAAGAGATTAAGGGAAAGGCCCTCGAGTATTCATCTGCCAAATTGAAAATGTTTGCGCGCTCCCCTGCCAGTGCTACTGATGAAGCTTCTACTGAAATGGCATTGATAGAATACCTTGATGCCGACCAAACATTATCGGGAAATGACATAATCATCCTCGCTCAGCTCACATCACCCTGGACCCTAAGCAGACATTTTGATGAGGCATTAAAAATATTTGAAGAGAACAATTATGACAGCATGCTCAGTGTCATAGCTACACATGCCTTTCAATGGAATGCTCAAGGAGCTCCGCTTAATTACGATTATCTGAATCGGCCTCGCCGTCAAAACATGGAGCAGGTATTCCAGGAAAACGGTGCATTCTACATCAACAGTGTTGATAATATCCGAAAAAATAACAACCGCTTATCCGGGAGAATTGGGCTCTATCCCATGCACAAATATTCGGGCCTTGAGTTGGACGAAGATGAAGATTGGCTGCTTGCTGAAAACATGATGAAAATCTACCTCAAAGAAATGTTTTGATCAGCTTTAGTTCTTATGCTTCAGTTTTTCCCTTTGCTCTTTTTCAATTTCAAGTAAATCGCTGGACTTAAAACTCAGGCTCCTATACGTGACGCTAAGATCTCGTACCAACTTACCCAAACCGGCAGGCTCAAGCGATGCCGCATGGTCGGTACCTTTCCAGGTACGATCCTTGGTGAAGTGGCGCTCTATCCATGAAGCACCAAGGGTATAGGCGGCAATATCAATGGCTATCCCCAGGTGATGCCCTGAAAATCCCACAGATTGCTCACCGCTTGTTCGATTGTCAAGAAGCCGTCTGATCTCCAACAGGCACACATTATCAAAATCGACCGGATAAGCAGAAGTACAGGCATACAGTACTAGTCTGTCACGATGACCCTCGAAAACTTCTTCTATTGAGCTCTCTTCTTCTCTGCTGCTCATTCCAAGTGAAATATGTACATCGCCTGCAAAAGAATCTCTCAACAACTTGAGCAACTCAATATGATTATTGCAAGCCGATGGCACCTTAATATATTCAGGATTAAGAGCGATAATGTCATGCGCAGAAGGAATATCCCAGACAGAGCAAGCATATGCAATGTCCAGATTTTCACAATAGGCTTTAAGTTCCTTATGCTGTTCCATATCAAATTCCAGGAACTCCCTGTGTGCACCATAAGTTTCTCCAAAAGCATGATAGGAAACCCTGTGAGGTGTATTGTACTGTTCTTCAGTAAGTAGGGTCCTGGGATCCCTCTTTTGAAATTTGGCATAATCGGCTCCAGATTGCTGTGCCAGACGGATCAATTCCAGGGCTTTATCAAAATCTCCCTGATGGTTGCAACCAATCTCTGCAACAACTTTGGCCCTGTCATATCTTAAATTCTCAAAACTCATTAAAACCATATTGTGAAAGCCGAATAGAATCGTTGCCATCCAGCCCTTGTATCTCAAAATCTAGGCTTAGCCAAAACGCTTTATAATTTGCTTTAGCCTGTACCTGTTGATAAAGCTTTTTTGCTTCCGATCCAATAGAGGCTTAGGTGCAAATATGCGGTTTTTAAGGTAACTGACCAGAGAAACAATACCTGTTAATAAATAGGGCTTATGGGTTACAGACCGCTTTAAAGATGAGGTCAAGGCTATTAATAAATTGTATCCCAGATTGTGAAATACTTCTCCGTTTAAAACAGACTCTATATACCATCCATTAATAGAGTGTGTTACCCTGAAGTGTTTGACCTTTAAATCTTCCATTACGATCACTTTCCATCCCAAATATCTCAAGAGAAATTCGTCAATGGTATCCCAGCCCATAATAGTACGCAAACCTTTCATATGCCTGAAAGCTTCAGTCCTGTAACATTTCAAAGGACCCCTGAGATGGTCAGTATTAGCGACACGCTCATCCTGCCATTTTCCATCACGCATGATCATACACATTCCTCCTGCCAATCCAACTTGATTATCGCTTTCAAAGCACTTTACCACCCTGGAAAAGTAGTCTTTGGGGAATCCTATATCTGAATCGATTTTAGCAATGATATCATACTTATCAATATCAATTTGCTTTAATCCCAAATTGAACGCACGGACTACCTTGGCACCGGATGCTCGCTTCTCCTTTTTAAGATTGGTGACATAGCAGATATTATCATAGCTTTCTGCGAATGTTTTACATATAGATTCGGTGCCGTCTGATGACCCGTCATTGACAAGCATGATCATATCAATAGGATAATCCTGTTCGACTAATGAATTCAAAGTTACAGGAAGAAACTCCTCCTCATTGTATGCCGGTATGATCAGTGCTATTTTCATACATGCTTTATAAGGACCAATAACGCATTGAATGAATACGATCTTTGTAGATACTCTTGATATCTATGAGCACCGGATTCTCATTTGTTATTGAAAGGAAATAGTCTTCATCAAAAGATTCGAATTCTTTGTGCTTAACGGCAACCATAACACAATCATAGTTTTCACCAATCTCATTGACCAGTTCAAGGTCATATTCTTCTTTTAGCTTTATAGCATCCACATGGGGGTCATATATTTCTAGTTCCACATTCTGCTGGATGAGTTCGCGCGCCACTTCAATGGTTTTGGAATTTCGGATGTCTGATACATTTTCCTTAAAGCTTATACCAAGTATAAGAACCCGTGCTTCTTTTTCCGTATCCGTCCTATATTCCAGGAATTGTAAAGTTCGTTTAAGTATGTGTTTACTCAGGTTATCATTAACCTTCCTTCCGCTCAGTATAATCTCCGGATGATAACCTAATTCCTGTGATTTGTATGTCAGGTAATAAGGGTCAACGCTTATGCAATGGCCACCAACCAATCCGGGAGTGTATTTTTGAAAGTTCCATTTAGTCGACGCTGCTTCTAAAACCTCCAGGGTATTGATCCCCATTAAATCAAAGATTATTGACAACTCATTCATCAGAGCAATATTCAAATCCCTTTGTGTATTCTCTATGATTTTAGCAGCTTCTGCCACTTTTATACTTCGAGTAGTGTATATGCCTGCCTTCACAATGCGCTCATACATGGTTTTTACGAATGTGCACGTATCATTGTCACAGGCCGATACAATTTTTACAGTATTCTCAAGGGTGTGCTTTTTGTCTCCCGGATTTATTCTTTCCGGCGAATACGCTACTTTAAAATCTAATTTATAATGAAGGCCTGAATATTTTTCGAGAACTGGTACACAATCTTCTTCTGTACACCCGGGGTATACCGTGGACTCATAGATTACGAGATCTCCTTTATTTAAAATTTTTGCTACAGATTTTGAAGCAGCTTTCAAAGGCCCCAGATCTGGAAGCTTCAATGAAGTCACTGGAGTAGGCACTGTAACAATATATACATTGCAATCATACAATGCATCTATGTCCGAATGAAAACTCAAAGATTCTGCATTAATACTGAATGATTCCAATTCATTATTAGGGTCCTTCCCACTTTTTATCTCGGACAGCACTCTTTCATTGATATCATAGCCCTTCACCTTGAAATGCTTTGAAAATGCCAAAGCAAGAGGTAATCCCAGATAACCCAATCCGATCACGCCTATTCTTATATCTTTTTCCGGTCTCATGCTTATTCTTCCAGTAATGATACCAATTCTTTTGTTAACGATTTACGCTCGTATTTTAATGCGAATTCACTTAAAGCTTCTTTATCATCTTCTGATTTAAGCAGAAAGTCAGATAAGGCATTCAACTGGGAAGAATCTAATTCACTGTACTTCATTATGAAGGAGTCAGCATTTTGCAAAACAATACGTTCAGCATCAGTGCCTGGTTCAGATACAAGCAATATGCTTTTGTTCACTGCCAGATACTCAAATAATTTACCAGGAATGTTAGCAAAGGCGTTATCACTATTATTGACCAGTAATAGAAGAATATTGGCCTTTGCATAATCCTTGATAACGTCTACATGGGACTTATAGGATTCAACGATCAGTTTGTCTGCCAACAGGGGGAATATACTGATATCATTTATCACCTTTTCATCTACAGTTCCAGCAAGATGTATTTCAAGATTTTCATTGATAATGCTATTCTCTGTGCAAAGGCGTGCCAGGGCCTGCCATAAGGCTGTAGGGTTGCGCAGCTGATTGATCAGGCCAGCATGGTATATCCTGATTTTACCCTTCTTGCTTTCATCGTTATAGGATTCAAAATCATCTTTATCAAAACCATTTGTAATACAGTGAAATTTGTTGTGATCAAAATTGACCAGTTTATCTTTCATCTGGTAACTGGTTGCCAGCACTGTATCAGCTGCATTGAGCACCTCCGATTCGAGTTTGCGATGCTTCTTAAGACTGCTTTCGGAAGCACCGTAATCCTGCAAAAAATCAAATGAAGACCATGGATCTCTTATATCAGCGACCCATCTGAGATTTTTATCCCATTGTTTTAAACCAAGGGCTATGAGATGCATTGAATGCGGAGGCCCCGTACTAATTATTTGAGTGATGCCTTCCTGCCGGATATAGTTTTTCAAAAACTTAACTGAGGGCTTAATCCAGAATTTACGGGGGTCCGGTATAAAAAAGTTTGCCCGGATCTTGTTTAATATCTTTGATTTAAAGCCCTTATCCTTACCTGAAATCAAACCTTTATTGGACTGTTTTTTCCCCATAAAGAGATCGGCAAGACTGTATGGCTCCCAAATATTTTGCTTTACAATTTTAACCGCTGGATGAATGTCCTTTTCGAGTTTTTCATCTCGCACATTAAAATGTGGATTCTCAGGTGTATAAATATGAGGCTCGTAATCGAATTCAGGTAAATATTTGGAAAACTTGAGCCATCGCTGTACGCCAGAGCCAGAATATGGTGGCCAGTAATATGTTATGATCAATACTTTTTTATACACTCTAATAAGTATTAGTTTTACCCATCAATAAAGCAAAATAAGCTTAATGATCTGTTCTGGATTCGAAAATATACTGCAAAATAGAATATAGCCATGAAGATACTGGTGTATTCACATAGAATAGGGAGTAAAACAATCACCTTTATACATAATGAGATCAATCAATTGTCATCCGGGAATGAAGTTTTGACGGTCTATCATATAAATGAAAATATCTTAAAGCTAAATCAATGTGAACTTCACAAGATAAGACATTACCATAGTCGCTTCTTTAGCTCTGTCCTTTATTATCTTGAAAAGTGTTTATCACCATTAAAAATAAGAGTTCCCATTTTCAGTAACCAATTCAGAAAAATCGTTGAATCATTCAAACCTGATATCATCCATATACATTTTGGAACCATTGCGGAAAGAGTACTATTCAAAAACGAGATTCAAGACACTCCCGTTTTTATCAGCTTTCATGGTTATGACGCATCGCGTGCACTTCATAATCCCATTTATGTAAAAGGACTAAGACGGTTGCTGCAACAGGACAATATGATTCCTGTTTTCGTCAGTAAGCATATGAAAAACTATGTGGAAAGCAAACTTGAAATCGGCCAAATAGATAAAAGTAAAATCCTCTATTATGGTACTAATACAGACTTTTTCAAGCGCCGATCAAAGCCGGAAAGAGCACCGGTAAAGTTTCTTCAGATATCTTCATTTGTAGAAAAAAAAGGACATATCTATACCCTTGAGGCTTTCAAGTTATTTATTGACAACTATACAGGTTCTGAAGAAATAAAGCTCATTCTGGCGGGTGGAGGTCCACTATTAGAGCCGTGTATTCAGAAGGCTGAAGAATTGGGCATTGCACCCTATATTGAATTTCCGGGATGGGTCGATCTCGAACAAGCCCACCAGTTGATGGAAGAATCCCACTATTTTGTTCATCACAGTATCGTTGACAGTAATGGTGATAAAGAAGGTATTCCAAATGCCATCATGGAAGCTATGTCCATGGAATTGGCGGTCATTTCTACGTTCCATTCCGGCATCCCAGAACTGGTAGAAGACGGCAAAAACGGATTTCTTGTCGAAGAAAAAGACATCAGGAGCTATGCGCAGAAATTCAAAGAAATCCTTGACATGGATTTCTTGGCTCACAACAGGGAAAAGGTTGTGGCGCAATTTGAGATGAAAGCGCACAGGGATCATTTGATAGGATTTTACAAAGAGCATTTGTAATATGCAGCTGATCGCAATAACCGGAATGCACCGATCGAATACTTCTGCTCTTGGAAAAGTGTTCTACGAAGCGGGATATAACATGGGGGACACCTTAATGCCGCCAAGCAAAGCCAATCCCAGGGGTTATTTCGAAGATGTGGACATCATCAATTTTGAAGAAAGACTTATTGAGAAGATATGCGGCACCCAATTCAGGTTCTGGTATATCGACAAGGATGTAAAACTTGACCTGTCTGTTCTTTCAGAAGAGGATTATACAGAAGCCAAAGACTTGATTTTGTCCAAGGTAGGACACAGCGATCACTTCATCTGGAAATCGCCTCGCAGCGCCCTCCTACTCAATTTCTGGCGTAAATTGTTTCCTGAGCTGGGTGTTATTATCCTGTACCGGCATTACGACCTGGTAGCCAATTCCCTTGTCCGAAGAGGTGATATGTGGAAGTTTTCTAAACTCAGATATTTACAAAAGAGGAAAGCACTCAACATCTGGTATAAGTATAACCTGGAGCTACTCAGGTATTATGCATCCAATAAAGAAACTTGCCTTCTCTTTAAATCTCCCAATGTATTTCTCGAAGAGCACTGGCAACATGATCTTAACGCATTCCTTAATCAAAGATTAGCTGGAAGTTTTAAAAAACTCACCCTGAAAGATAATTTTGACCCTAATCTCCTTAAACTGAATATCCCAAACAAAGGGATAATCGGTAGACTAGTCCATAGAAAATTCGAAAGCCTTTATAACGAGCTCAATAAGCTGAAAGGAATTTAGGAAAAACCAAACCCGTAACGGCGCAAGCCTTGAGACTCCGGCTTGTCGCTTATGGTCTGCAAGCGGGCTATTCGGTCTCCATTTATGATGCTTTTCGATTCGTTTTTGTGCAGTTTTTCGTAGGTATCCACATCAATTTCCTGACGTTGGTCAAGAATTTCAAAGAGTGGTGCTCCCGAAATGGCTGCTTGCCATCCAGAGCAAATAACAGCTTGAAACACCTTGGATTTTGATCCGCTGCCATAGCTGAAAAATCCAATCTTCTGACCCTCAAGCTGAATGCCCCTGTCCAGGGCGTCATTCAATAAACTCAGAAGAGACATAAATATCGAAGCGGTATACATATTTCCTATGACCGAAGAGGCTTTCTCTCCGGGAGCTATTCTTTCGTTTACAAACATTAAATACGCCTCAGACTTAGACACTTTCTTAATCCATTCCATACTTGTACCGTGTTCAGGAACCCCCAATTCGTCATAAACCTCCTGGATTCGATTATTATTATTCATCCACTGGAGCCAGTTTTCAACAAACATACGGCGTGCCTGGTAAGCATAGGGTAAGTGGAAAACCAGATGCTGCCACTCTTCCAGGTAATTGATTTGAGCTTGTTGGCCAAAATTCTCCAAGGCTTCGGTTATTCGGGCACGATAGCATTCATTGGAAAAAGGACCATCAAATACAGGTTCTTCCTTGAACACTTCAAGCTGGCTGCCGGATAAATTCCAGAATGAAGAGTTATTGTTCTGCATCAATAATTCTGCATCTTCCCTGCTCAGGGTCTGACCAAGAATATGCGCGGTTTCAATCAACAGCTCGGCCTTATCAAACACTCTGCGGGGCTTGAAAAAATCGCCTTCACTTTTTGTTGCCACACCCCAATTGTCTGTAATAGCTAATACAGATGGATCCTGAGAAACCAAAATCGCTACTGCCCCTGCTCCCTGAGTATATTCACCCGGTGATGACAAGTCATACTTTGCAACATCGGAAGCCAATACAATCGCCTTGCGGTTTCGGTCTCCCCTCACCCAATCGAGGCTGTTGTGTAGTGCATCGACAGCGCCCACACAGGCAAAAGTCATATCAACAACATCGCAATTCATAAAGCACCGGGGACCGAATTCCTCTTCAAGTTCCTTTTCAACGGCATCGATCGCATAGGTAGCCGTAGGCTTCGAAGCATCCAATGCACTTTCTGTCCCCATATAGATACGACCGATAGATCGCGGATCGAGATTACTATCGCGAATCAGTTTGCATAAAGCATTTGCTCCGAAAGAGGCAGCATCTTCATGCACATCCGGCACAGCCATTTTTACCAGACCAAGGCCCTTATTCAGCTTGGCGTAAGCAATACTTCTGCGCTCTGCCAGCCTTTCGATATCGACGAATAATGAGGGCACGTAAAATGCTATTGCATCTATACCTACAGTAGCTTTAGTTTCCATGTTATTAATTCCATTTATTTATCAGAGCTCTAACAAATCAAGGTGGCTCATATTGGAAAGGAGCGCTGAAATTACGAATTATATTTAAATAGAAATTATGTGAAATTGTTTTTGTCTAGGGCTTTAATTCAAATTCGAGCATATAATTCTCCTTGTACCCGATTACGGCATTAAGGATTTCAAAGCTAAGTGCTTCTCATAATCCGGGAGAACAGACTGAGACACTGTGCAAGAATTTTATTGGATTGGCAAGGCTGTTCGACACTTCCTGGCAAAAAGCAGATCAAAGCTATGTTAAAATACCTTCCAGGCTCTGTTGGTTATATTGCAGAAATTTTAGATCAAGTTCTTCTATCAAAAAATTAGTTCTACTTCTTAGTCTTGCCTTCTTATTACCAGTCGTTATTTCTTTTGCGACGTGCCGATCGTATATTTGTGTCATATGAAGAGACTTGTTTTTTTAGCTGGACTGGTACTGTTTGTTTCCTGCATTGAAAATAAATCAGAACCAAAACTGGGACGTATTAATATCCAGGTGAGTTGTAATGAAGCTGCTCAAAAGTTATTCCAGGAGGGCCTGGCTTACTTACATAGTTTTGAATACCTTGATGCCAGGGAGACATTCCTAAAAGCGCAGCAGGCCGACCCTGAATGCGGAATGGCCTATTGGGGTGAAATAATGGCTTACAACCACCCATTGTTTAACCGGGAATTGGTAAGCCTCGCTCAACAAGCTTTTAATCGCATGGGTTCCACGCCGGGTGATTGGTCAAGACTTTTTGCCAGCGATATGGAGAAGGATTTTTTAAAGGGTATTCAATTGCTATTTGGTGAGGGAAGCAAGGAAGCGCGGGATAAAGCATATCGAGATCATTGCGCAGAAATGGCTTTGAAGTATCCCGGTAACCATGAAATTAAAGCATTCTACGCCCTATCTTTGTTGAGTTCTCCACGAACTGAAAAAACACTAGAACTCTATGAAAAAGCGGCTCAGATAAATAAGGAGATTTTAGCCGAGAACCCCGATCACCCAGGCGCTTTGCATTATTTGATTCATTCATATGATTATCCATCTCACGCGCATCTTGCCAAAGAGGCAGCAGATAATTATGCTGTTGTTGCTCCCGATGCTGAACACGCGCTGCATATGCCTTCGCATATTTACTTTGCTATGGGTAGGTGGAATGATGTCATCAATTCCAATATTGAATCCTGGAACGCCAGTGTCAAAGCCACAAAATTGCAACCCCGAAAGCAACTTGGATTTCATTCCCTGGCTTGGTTGCACTATGGTTTGCTGCAGAGAGCTGAATTTGATCTTGCCGATAAGGTCATCTGGGATATGATGACTTATGCTCAAATCGATCAATCAACTTTAGCAAGGACCTATATGATCTCTATGAAAGGTATTCATATGGTAGAAACAGATACCTGGGACGGAGATCTGGCTGACTACAATCTTAAGATTGCGGATTTGCACCTGACACGACGATCAGCATTCAGGTATCTCGTGGCTTTAAGAGCCTACAGAAAGGGACAGGCTTCAATCGTCAGGGATATGCTTGAGAAGATAGCCAATGAAAATTATATGGCTAGTCTCGATGTTGGTAATATGAATGTTATAATGTGCAATACAGCAGGCAATCCTAACATTCCGCCCAACCAATTGGATATAGACCTTGTAAGTATAATGGAACTTCAGCTTAAAGCCTGCTTAGCGCAACTGGAAGGTGATGAACAAAGGCGACTTCAATACCTCGAAGAAGCGTATAAGATTTTTGATGCCATGAACCTTATTTCCGGGCCACCTGTCGTTTTTGAATCGGCCTATGAGAGTTATGCCAAAGCGCTGATAGATAATAACAGCCTGGACAGGGCGCTTGAAGTGGTGAACAAAGCAATGATCAGGGCTCCAAGAAAATACAGTCTGCTTTTGCTTCAAAAAGATCTGGCTGAAAGATTGGGGCTTAATGCTCTTTTGGAGAAGGTAAATGCGGAGTTGGAAATCAGTATCAGCCCTCAGGAGCGAAAAGAAATCCTAAGCTATGAGAGTTAAGTCGGCTCACTCATAATTAATATTACGGAATGCAATTTCGCAGAGCCAAAATTGCAGAACTTGTTCAAAGGCGTATTAATCTAGCCAGAATCACCATTGACGCAAAAAGAATTCATTCTATTGAGGAGTTGTCAGAGACTCTTGATTATTATATCCTTCCGTGATTTGTCGATGCTCATATTCATATAGAGAGTTCAATGCTCGTGCACTACCAATTCGCACCTGTGGTATTAAAATATGGTACAGTTGCGACGGTAACTGATCCACATGAATTAGCTAACGTATTGGGTGCAAATGGCATCGATTATATGATTAAAAATGCTAAGCATGCCAGGCATAAGTTTCACTTTGGTGCAGCTTCCTGTGTTCCTGTTGCATCTTTCGAAACTTCTGGTGCGTCAATAGATTCCAATGAAATTAGTATTTACAAACTAAGAGATAATTAAGCTGCTCACAAGCAATATTCTATTTTTACTGTTCATTTTTAACTGATAATGGACTACAACATCACGTACAAGCAAAGTTGGAGCAATGACTGAACTCTTAAGCCTGACACTATTATTTTTCCTGATTGCGATGGTTTACTCCTCTGCAGGCTTTGGCGGCGGTTCATCCTACCTGGCTACTTTGAGTTTGTCCGGTCTCGATTTTTTTGATCTGAGGATGATCGCCCTGATTTGCAATATCGTTGTAGTAAGTTCTTCTGTCTTCCTTTTCACCAAACATAAATTCATCATCTGGAAGAAAATATTTCCACTTATCCTGTTTAGTATCCCTTTGGCTTTTGCAGGCGCCAGCCTCAAGCTGGACGTCCGCTATTTTTATTTATTAATGGGCTTTTCCCTTTTATTGAGCGCCCTGTTCATGATGATAGATACGAGCAAAGAGTTAAAAAAATTACCAAGATACTCCAATGCATTAATTGGGGGTGGTATTGGAATCCTGTCTGGCATGGTAGGCATTGGGGGTGGTATATTTCTATCGCCTCTCCTGCACCTTTCAAAATGGGATAAACCCAAAATTATTGCTGCGACATCAGCCGCATTTATTCTAGCCAATTCCCTTTCCGGATTGTTTGGACAGATATATGCTCATGGCTTCAATATTGAATGGAAAACCATTTCTGTTTTGGTATTAGCCGTTATCCTGGGAAGTCAGATAGGCATCAGAATGACTATCTTCAAACTCAACCCGATGCATGTAAAACGCCTTACAGCTTTTGTAATACTCCTCGTATCACTACGATTATTATTTAAGTACATTTGATTCAGATTTATCAGGATATGAAAGTACTTTGTTTTGGTATAGCAAGAGAGATCATTGGAAATTCAGAATTGCTTATTCCCAATGTGGAGATCGACACGGTCTCCTCACTCAAAGCATACCTAAAATCAGAATACCCTGAGTTTAATGTATACAAACAATTTCAGATTGCGGTCAACCAGGAATTTGCAGATGATGACAGGCCTATTTGTAGCCGTGATGAAATCGCCATAATACCCCCTGTCAGTGGTGGATAAGAATCTCGACATACAGCTTTCTGCTGAGACATTAGAAATCAGCAAAAATTACAATTTCGTCCTCGATGAAAAATGCGGAGGCATTGATATGTTTGTAGGAACGGTGCGCCGATGGAATAAGGATGAGGAAATAACCCACCTTGACTTTGAGTGCTATGAACCTATGGCACTTTCAGAACTGAAAAAGATTGCCAACAGGGCTTTCAGCCAATTTGGCTTGCATAAGATATCCGTACATCACCGGACCGGTCATGTAGGTCTTAAGGATATTGCCGTTGTCATAGCTGTATCGGCCAAGCATCGCAAGGCGGCTTTTGAAGGTTGTGAATTTATCATTGATGAATTGAAAAAAACTGTTCCTATCTGGAAAAAAGAATTCCTTATAGACGGCAGTCATTGGGTTAATTCGAGGCCTTGAATTTTTGAAAAGCCTGGTATCCTCCTTCAAGACTGTAAAGCTCTGCATCAACTCCTGCATTTATCAGATTTGCAGCCAGCTGCTTTGAACTCTTGCCATATTTACAATAAAGTACAATGGGCTTATCAGCAGCTTTCAAGATATCAGCATCCCTAGTAAGTAAAGCATTATGAAAAGTGGCATCATCAATACTTTGATGTTCTGATTCAGACATCACAGATACTAATATGAACTTATCTCTTTGAGCCATCAGGCCTTCGATACTCAATTCCCCAACGAATGAACAATCCATGGGCAGGTAATTGCTGGCCTCAAAATATTCTTCAAGGTCTTGGTCCCAGGATTTTTTGATCGATATAATCATCTGGCGGTTGGAAAGGCAATCATAGGTGAGTAAATTTCCCGACAGCACGTCACCGATACCTATAAGAATCTTAAGGGCTTCATTAGCCTGCAATAAGGCTATAATACCTGCCAGGGTATTTAAAACACCTACTTCCGCACAGGTGGGAATCGTTTCGTCAGGGTGAGGAAAAATGTCTCTTAGGTGTGTATCTTCTTCGGTGCTGTTCATAAAGCTGGAGACATAGCCTTCGTATTTGTATATGGCACCATAAACCAAAGGGATTTGCTCTATAGCCGCAAAATCATTGACAAGATATTTGCACATGATATCATCCGTGCACTCCATTATAAGATCTACGCCGGTCAAAACATTGTTAATATTCTCCTTTCTCAGGTGATCACTAAAACTTTCAACGCTGACATCTGGATTTAAGACTGCAAGCTTTTCCTTTAAGACTACTGATTTGGAATCCTTCTCGTGGCCACTGTAAAGAATTTGTCGGTGCACATTCGAGATATTCGGAATGTCCCCATCAATTAACACCAAATGACCCACTCCCGCACCTGCCAGGTAAGAAGCAACAATGGCACCCAGTCCTCCACAACCAACTATAGCGACTGTTGATTTCAATAGGCGCTTTTGACCCTCCTCTCCCACTTCATCGAGAAGGATTTGTCTTGAATAGCGATCATTCATACTGGGTAATCAAGTTCTTGTAGTCATCGTCGGTATCAATATCTCTGGAAGCATCTTCACATTCAATTAAAAGTAGATTGTTCTGGTTTTGTTTCAAAATGGATTTTGCACTCGCGGCATCATCCAAATCAAGAATATTTTGAAAATATAATCTAGGAAACATCGCAGGAACCCCAAATGTATCGCTATACTGAGTCGCAATTATACTTCCGGTATTGGATCGACACATCTGCATGAGCCTGGCATAATGATCTGATCTAATCAGCGGTTGATCGGTTAATACGATCATGGCTGCATCAGCTGAAGTCCCTTGAGCTCGTGCTATAGCTTGCTTCAGGCTGCTGGTTTGGCCTGACAGATGATTGGCATTGTGAATAAACTGCAAGTCATAATCTTTCAGTTCATCCTGCAGCTCAATATCAAGCAAGCCTGTAACACAGAATATATTTTCAAAGTCCAGTGGAGCTATTTTTTCTAAAAGATATTTGATGAATGACTTACCGCGGAATTTTAGTAATTGTTTGTAATTTGACATTCTTGTCGAAGAACCGGCAGCTAATATGATACACGAAATTTTCATGGTGTATCATAAAATTATTCATTTTAAGCAAAGAGAGTTTATAAACTAAACATGCTTATTGACAAACATAATCGGGAGGTTAATTATCTAAGATTGGCTGTCACGGACAAATGCAATCTAAGATGCACCTATTGTATGCCCGAGAATATCAAGTTTGTCAATAACAAGGAGCTACTCTCTTATGAAGAAATGATTCGTATCGTACAGATACTTGTCAACAATGGCATAAATAAGGTGCGTATTACGGGGGGTGAACCTTTTCTCAGAAAAAACATCATGTATCTCTTCGAATCGCTTGCCAAGATCGATGGCCTTGACAAAATAGCCATTACGTCAAACGCCACGCATACACTTCAGTATTTACCAAGACTTTTGGAACTAGGAATCAGAGCATTCAATATCAGTATTGACAGTCTGGATAAAGACAGGTTTTATGCCATAACCCGGCGCGATTACTATGAGGATGTCTTAGCCTGCATTGAAGAAATGATGAAACACGATCTGGAACTGAGTTTGAATTGCGTGGTCATGAAAGATAAAAACACAGAAGACATTATTCCTTTTGTTGAATTGACACGCCATAAGAAGATATCTGTAAGATTCATCGAAGAAATGCCTTTCAACGGCAATGGCACAGGCCACTCAGGGATAGACTGGAACTATCTGAAAATTCTGGACCACATCCAATCAAGATATCCAGATATCCATAAATTAAAAGATGCCAAAAACTCTACGTCCTTAAATTACCAGGTTTCTGGGTTTGAGGGAAGTTTTGGTGTTATCCCTGCATTTACAAGATCCTTCTGTGGTACGTGCAACAGGATTAGGATTACGGCTCTTGGAAAATTCAAGACCTGCCTCTATGATGATGGTGTATTCAATATAAAAGATTTTATGAGACAGGGCGCCACGGACGAACAAATCCTGGAAATTGTAAATCAAGCCTTGGCTCATAAAAGCAAAGATGGTTTCGAAGCAGAAAACAGGCGAAAGTTTATGGTTTCCGAATCCATGTCAACTATAGGAGGATGATAACAATACAGGAAGCGCTGGAGATCATTGAATATAACGCCATTGACCTGGGCCACGAACTCATTCCGTTACAGGAATCCGGATCACGTATCCTCGCTGAAGATCTCCACTCTGACAGACCTTTGCCACCTTATGACAGGGTTACGATGGACGGTATTGCCATTAACTATAATGGGTTCAAAGAGACTGCCGGATCTCTTGAAGTTACTGGCATTGCTCCTGCGGGCGCACCTCAGGCCACACTTGACAGTCCAAAGGCCTGCCTTGAAGTTATGACGGGTGCCGTTTTACCGAAAGGAGCGGACACTATTATACGATATGAAGATGTTAATATCAGAGATGGCCTTGCCCATGTTCTAATTGACACTGTCGTAAAAGGTATGAATGTACATACGCAGGGGTCTGACATTGAAGAAAATGCCTTACTCTTAAAAACCGGATCCAGGATCAGGCCGCAGGAAATAGGTATTGCGGCCAGTATAGGAAAGCACCAGATTCAGGTAAAGAAGAATCCAAAAACCATAATTCTTTCTACAGGAGATGAACTTGTGGATATCCACCAGACTCCCGAGTCGCATCAAATACGAAGGTCAAACAGCTACACCAACACAAGACTGGTCGCACAATGGGGGATCAAAGCAGATCAGCTGCACCTGCCAGATGATGAAGGTATAATCCTAGAAAAGCTGGAGTATATACTGGTGCATTATGATCTGGTTATTCTGACTGGCGGCGTGTCGAAAGGTAAATTCGATTTCATCCCAAAAGCCTTAAAGGAACTGGGCGTCCACCAACTGTTTCATAAGGTGAGGCAGCGACCAGGTAAACCCATATGGTTTGGCAGAAAGGATAATACGATCGTTTTTGGCCTGCCAGGAAACCCTGTTTCAAGTTTCGTCTGTGCTCGTAAGTACATTTTCCATTGGCTCCATAAATCCCAGCAGACCCAGGCATCCTCGAATATGTATGCCCGGCTGGCCAGCGATGTGACATTCAAACCAGATCTGCATTGTTTTCTTCCCGTTTCAGTCTCTACCAATGAAGAAGGTATTTTACAGGCAGAAGTCTTCCCCGGTAATGGTTCGGGTGATTTTGCAAATCTCAAAAATGCCAATGCCTTTATAGAATTACCAAGAGGTAAGGATTTGTTTCTGGCCGGTGAGATCTATCCTATCCTAGCTGTTTGATTTGATATAAGCCTCTGCAACTGACTTCTCCTCCGGAGTATTAGCATTTTTCATTTTGACAGGCTCATCCATCTTGATCATTTCAATATCTGAATTGATCAACACTTTCCTTGGACAGGAATATCCCTGAGACATGAAATCAAGAAGTACAGGGTAGGCCCTCGGTTCCCAAAGCGTTATGAGTGGCTCTGGAAAATCAGTCTCCGGATTATAAAAACATGTTGCCAGTTTGGATGGGTTTCTATGAGTAATCAATTGTTCAATTACAGACTCATCAATGTAAGGTAAATCACAGGCCAGTGTTAGCCAGGCCGAATTGGGATCTTCGCGAAAAGCAGATAATATGCCTCCGTATGGGCCCAGACCAGAAAAACTGTCTATGATAGCTTCATAGCTGGAGTTTTGAATATCATTTGTCTCACCGGAGAAAGAGAAATAAGTTTTTGTGCAGAACTTATCAAGCATATCGGCTTCGACTTCTTTTTGGGTCTTACCGTGATAGTTGATATCACCTTTAGTAAATCCCATGCGCTGGCTTTTGCCTCCGTTAAGCACAAGGCCCTTAACTCGAGGTAATTGGGCTTGGTGACATTCAAGAATATAAGATGCAATTTTATCTGCTTCATCCAATCTGAATACAGCTGTGTTTTCAGAGTAAAAATCATTCAGATACTCATGTATTGCTTCCTGGTCATTATCGAGCAAAAACATCCTGACATTTGTCAGGCGATCCAGCTTTCGCTGTAATGATTCTTTTTTCTTTTCTGTTACAAAAACGATTTGTTGATCGCCCTTGTAATGATTGCCATTTACGAAGAGTAGATCCAGGTGATTGAAGTACTTCCGGTAATCCCGCTCGTATAAGTTTGCCCTGGCCTTCAGCACCCAGTGATCAATTTTATCCTCGTATCGACATGCGGACTCTTCTTTCATATCCTCTGAGCGATGCGACATATCAAGATAGCCGGTAGAAATGGTATCATCGGATAACTTGTTACTCATCTGTTCAACAAACTTATCCAGCTGATGGCATGCTGCCCCAATGACCGTCCATTCATTTCTATGAAATCGGCCACCAACAGGCTTAGTTATTGCTGCGTGCTTCTGATGTTTATTTTCCTGCATGATAATCACTTTTGCCACCGGATTTTTCAATCAATCTGGTTTCCTTGATAAGTATATCATGTGAAAAGGATTTGACCATATCGTAGACGGTCAATGCCGCTACACTGCATCCTGTGAGGGCTTCCATTTCTACGCCCGTCTGCCCTTTCATTTTGACAAAGCATTCAATAACGACTTCATCCTTATCATTGAAGTTGATGTCCAGACTGCATTTACTGATAGGAAGCGGGTGACATAAGGGAATCAAATCACTAGTTCGCTTGACAGCCATATTACCTGCAATGATGGCGGTCTGAAATACAGGCCCTTTTTTTGTCTTAAGGCCATTCGATTTTAGGGATTTGACGACTTCGTCGGATAATACCATAATAGTTCTGGCTCGGGCTGTGCGTACGGTGACGTCCTTTTCGGATACGTCCACCATATTGGGCTGCCCTGCGGCATCAATATGCGTGAATTTTGACATAATTCGACTGTTATTTTTCTAAAGGTAAAGATTTATACCCTCTCGTGAATAGTACCAGGTCTGTGTTTCAGTTTTTTGCCATCCCTGTTTCTAAAAACAGCTAATATTTCAGAAACAATTGAAACTGCAATCTCTTCCGGTGATTCAGCACCTATATCCAGACCTACGGGGCTGTATAGGAAATCAAGCTCCGATAATCCTTCTAAACCCTCTTCGTTCTCCATTTTAATGCGTCGCTTCTTGGGTCCCAGCATCCCAACATAAATAGGTTTTTGTGGGATAACTTTTTTAAGGATCGTTTTATCCCAGTTGAAATCATGGGTCATTAAAAGAATCGATGTGTATTCATCTACCGGCACCTTATCATAATCCTCATATTCAAAAACAGCTTTGGCCTTCAAGAAAGTGTCTTTATGCATTTTACGTTTACGACCAACCAGATAAATGTTCCAACCCAGTTCTGCCACAATAGCTACTAGGGCATTCACATCATAATTATCGCCTACTATGACAAGTCGCATTTCAGGTCTGATAAATTCAAAAAGCAATTTGATTGATCGCTCCTTACCATCTACTGTATTTAATACTATGGATCTCCTTTTTTCGAAGGCTTGCATTACCTTATCTCTAAGAATCTCAGGATCAACGCCTAAAAACGAGATGTCATCAAGATTTTCCGGTGCCAGAATCCTGTTGCCGAGTTCATTTTCAGCAACATTTCCATCAATCAGAGATATAGAGACCACAGCTTTGTTTTGGACTTCTATCTTGCGAAGGACTTCAATCGGGTTATCAGCATCCTTTTCATCTATGGGACAGAAAAGAACCTCTACTCTACCATTGCAGCCCAAACCGACACCAATTTGATTGGCATCATCATCCATTGTATCGTATGCGACCTTACTGGGACTGTTTTTATATATAGCCAGTTGAGAGCGTTTCAAGGCATCTCCTTCAAGACATCCGCCACTAATCCCTCCAATCCAGTTACCATTACTGCTCACCAACATCCTAGCTCCTATCCTTCTGTATGCCGATTCTTCTACATTAACAACTGTTGCTAAAGCCAGCTTTTCCCGGCTCAAGTCACTATTGTCATAGCTTTTAAGAATCTGTCTGATCTCTTTCATAAATTTTTTCTCTGCTTATTACTGATGGCAAACCCCAGTGTTTTATAATGGTTCAATAAGATTTACAATCTTAAAAAATATTTTTTTACATAATTA
>RFSX01000140.1 GCA_009923745.1 Chitinophagia bacterium | reverse complement strand
ATGATGCTTGATTTTTTCACGCAGACACCGCTTTCGAGTCGTATGGATTTTGATCCTGATTTCAGGAGCATTCTTGTAAATTTTGGTAACGAATCAGAGGAGTTTCACATCGGACTGGCTTCAATGGCTACTCCGGGTTCTGTTGATGGTATGTTTAAATTGTACGAACGCTTTGCCAGTATGCCTTTTGAAGATATCATTGCCCCTGTTCAGGACCTTGCAAGGATTGGCTTAGCCATTAATAAATTCCAAAGTATAGATATCGGTTTACTTGAAGATGTTTTTGCCTCTGATCCCTCAGTTAACGACATCTTCTTTAACTCAGGGCAAATACTTCGGGAAGGTGACCATTTTATTTTACCCCACTTTTCTGACTTTCTGGATCTCCTGCGCTACGAGGGAAGAGATGGCTTTTATCTGGATTATCCGGCCAGGCAGATTGAAAAAGTATGTAAGGAAAACGGTGGTTTTCTGAGCAGGAAGGATTTTGAATCCTATACATCAAGATGGGTTAAAGTCCTGGAGATCCCTTTCAAAGGCTTTAATGTTATCCTTCCAAATTTACCATGTGTTGGAGGCTTGACAATGGCATTACTTTTAAAAACCTACCAGGAAAAAGGGGAAGACTGGCTGAGGGCTATTTATGATTTTAAAGCCTGTAATTATAATTTTACCCAGCTTGCCCAAGCTTTTTCTCATGCATTCCCTGGACAATTGAAGCCTACAGATTCTGATTCCAATTTTAACAGGGGTACTTCACACTTTAATATCATGGACAAGTATGGTAATGCCATAGCTCTTACTTGTACATTGGGAGAGGGGAGTGGCTATTTTATCCCTGGTACAGACATGCAAATGAATAATATGTTGGGAGAAGCTTTCCTGGTTCCACAGGGATTTCATAAGTGGACACCAGATACACGGCTCAATTCAATGATGACACCAACCATGGTGAAAGATAAGAACAGACGGCTGAGGTTTATTTGTGGTTCTGGTGGAGCGGGCAGGATTCCTTATATGATATCTCAGATGATTCACTCCAGTGTCATTCGTGATATGAAGCTCGAGGATGCTATGATGGACCCACGGATTTATCTCTATGCCAATGCTGTTCAATACGAGACGGGATATAAGGGTAATATAGAGATCGGATTAGCGCACAAAGAGTGGAAGGATCTTTCTTTATTCTTCGGCGGTGTGCATGCCATCAAAATAAATGAGGATAACAGTGTAGAAGCTGAAGGTGATCCCAGGAGGTTCGGAGCGGCCTCCATTGGATATGAATAGTCGAATTATTTATCCTGATACCTTCTCATGGCTGATAATATCTTCAATGATAGCATCAAACATTTCAAAATGCATATCTTTTGTTATTCGACCTTCCGTTTTGAATTTGTGATTGGCTGACAGTTTCACAATAACAATATCATTGACAGGATCTACATAGACGTATTGGTTGTAAATGCCTGACATAGCGAAAGCCTTATGATTATTGTTTGGCACCCACCATTGGTAACCATAGCCATGATCATTGCTCGAAAGTGGGTTTTCACCTGGTTTAAGGTGAGGCAAATCTGTATTTAAAGAGGCTTCCACCCAATCCGGGGATACGATCTGATGGCCGTTAAAGAATCCATTGTGTTTATAACACAAACCCAATTTGGAAAAATCTCTCAAGGTGGCATTCAATCCACCCAGAGCCATCTCCATACTGTCATTATCAATAATCCATTGGCCATCGTATTCCATGCCCATTGGTTCCCACAGGTATTCCTGGGTGAGTTGTGTTAAGCTTTTACCGGTCAGGTCGACGAGTAGAAATGCCAGCATTTCGGTGTCTATGCTTACATAGTGATTAAACGTACCTGGCTTTTTTCCTTTTTTCAGAGATTTGGCAAAATTACGGATAGGTGATCCCATGGCAAAACCACGTCCAAAGCGGTTTATATCTGAAAAGAAGTCACCATAATCTTCATCGAAAGTGACACCCGAACTCATGTGAAGCAGGTTACGTATGCTTACGCCTTCATAGGCCGTACCCTTAAAGTCTTCCAGGTATTTGTCGATAGGGTCATCGAGTTCAAAAAGACCTTTTTCATAAAAAATACCAATCAGTGTTGCGGTAAATGATTTGGCCATAGACCAGGAAATATGACTTTCCGTTTCATCAAGGCCAAGAAAATAATCCTCATAGATTATTGTATCGTTCTTTATAATCAATAAGCCCTCGGTATAGGTGTCTTTCAAATAGGTGTTGATGTCTATGATCCTGTCATTGAATTCAAAACTTCCTCCAGGGATATACTCCTTATTGTAGGCAAAGCGGTAGGGCTTTGTAGATTTTGTAAGTCCCATAGTAGGGTATGTGTCTTCCATATCCTGAAAATTCTGGGCTATGACACCCTCATCAAAAAGGCTTATGGTATGAACAAGGCGCGATATCTTACCTCGATTGTAGAACGCTGTCAGCATTAATAGGATAGCCAACAGGAAGAGCAACTTTAAAATTATTTTAGCCATAGGAAGGACTTGAGTGTATAAATATAGCCATTGCCTGGCAAAGAAATTTGTGGCTATTTCAATCTTTTAGTGAAAGATATCATGGCATCGTTTTGGTTCGGGAACCATTGCTTAGCTTTTCTGCACCGGGAACATCTGGCTTGTAGGTAAAAGGTCTGAATCTATTTGACCGACACGATGTAAGTCTGGCCCTGTTGTCTTTGAACCCCATAGTAAAGGACGATCATAAATAAATTCACCGGATTTGGAGAATTCGCTGTAGCGTTCAGTCTCTGATCTGAAGGGTCTGATCATTTGGGAGTGGCATCCAAGACAGCCTTCACGAATATAGATGTCCTACAACGATGTTGTAGAAGATTAGACAATTGAATGTATAGATACCCCTGGTGCAAGGCTGGGGGTATTTTTTTTCTTGACTAAAGAGATTCGATGGCACTTATTTTTATTCTTCTTTATCCCTTTTTAAGTGAAAAAATGTAATTTCGATTCGTTTTTCAAAGGGGCCTTAGCTCCCGCCAGAATAAGAATCTGCCGGGCGCAGCAGCTTGCAGCTTCGCTAAGGCATGGACATAAAAAAGAATCATTGGGTCATTGAGACATAGAAACATTGACTCATTGTTAAGGGGCCTTAGCTCAGCTGGCTAGAGCGCTTGGCTGGCAGCCAAGAGGTCACGAGTTCGAATCTCGTAGGCTCCACTTAAATAAATGAATTGTTGCATCAATGCTTAAATGAAAAGTATTGAAGCAATGCAAAGAGTCATTCAAACCTTTCCATTGGAAAGGTTTTTTTTATTTCAGGGAACTTTTTCAGCCTCAGTAATCGTTTATTCATTGTTACTGCTGGAGTAATGTCTCAATGTATATTGAGAATCTTCAATTATCTATTACAGATATCGAGAATAACCGGGATTGAATCCGGGCGCAATTATCAAGGA
>RFSX01000139.1 GCA_009923745.1 Chitinophagia bacterium | reverse complement strand
GAAAACTCATCATCGATGTATAATTCAGCGTCACGGGTCAGCTTTATAGAGTAGCTCCCTATGATATCAAATCCCGGGAAGATCTTGTCTATATTATCCCTTACTACATCATCTATCAGGATGAGGTCATGATTGTGTTTTTTGCTGGGAAGTATGAGAAATCGGCCTGCCTCCTCTGATGGTATCTTTATAATGGCGTAATAGGCGTTTTCATCCGAACTATCCTTGCTCCGCATATCCAGGGCCAGGTAAAGAGCGCCGTTCCTGAGGAAAGGCTTGATTTTTTCATCCATGAGTAGCATCGGCTGGATGTAAGGCAGCAATTTGTCGTCAAAGAAAGAATGACTAAATTGCTTTTGCTCTTTGCTCATCTTCTTTTGCTTGAGGATATTGATCCCTTCCTTATGTAAAGCCGGAATGACTTCTTCTTCAAAAATTCTTGAAAATTCCAACTGCTGGTCGTTGACGATCTGAAGCAATTGAGACAGGATAAGCTTTGAATCAAGGCCAAGCTTTTTTCGAGTCTTTTTGCCCAGGCGAACAAGGTTTTTATGATTGGCTACCCGCACACGAAAGAATTCATCCAGATTTGAAGAGTAGATAGCCAGGAATTTAATACGCTCCAGGAGGGGTACATTGGGATCTTTGGCTTCCTGCAATACACGGTAGTTGAACGAAAGCCAGCTGATATCTCTATCGATATATGGGAATGGTTCCTGCTTCATAAACGATTCCTAAAATATTAAAAATTGGCACGTTAAACTCCATTATCAGCTATAAAATAAATATCGCCCCAAAGCTCTGACAGCTATTCTACATTAAGCAAGCTAATATTGGTTACATTTGCGGCTAAAATTTTATCAATGCGAAAGAAAATAGCAGCTGGAAACTGGAAGATGAACCTTGGCAGAGATCAGGCAGTGGTCTTGACTCAAGACATAGCAGAAGGATCAATTCCCGAAGATGTGCATGTGATTTTGGGAACACCATTCATCTATCTGCATGAGCTGAATGCGATGCTCCAGGATGTAAAGGGGATAGAACTGGCTGCTCAAAACTGTCACCAGATGCCGTCCGGTGCCTATACCGGCGAAGTCAGCGCTTCCATGCTGAAGTCTATCGGCATTGAATATGTTATTCTGGGGCATTCTGAGCGCAGGATGTATTTCAATGAATCAGATGAGCTCCTAAGGGCAAAAGTAGATATAGCATTAAAAGAAGGTTTAAAGGTCATTTTCTGTTGTGGCGAGCCACTTGAAATACGAGAAGCAAATTCTCAGAACGGATATGTATCCCGGCAGTTGGTTAACAGTTTGTTCCATTTATCGGAAGCTGACTTTAGTAATATCGTGATCGCTTATGAGCCTATATGGGCTATTGGCACAGGTAAGACGGCCAGTGCTGAACAGGCACAGGAAATGCATGCATTCATACGTGCTTTGGTACAGGAAAAGTATAGCGCTGAGACTGCCGTAGATCTCAGTATTCTTTATGGAGGTAGCGTCAAGTCAGCCAACGCCTCAGAACTTTTTGCAAACCCGGATGTCGACGGCGGCTTGGTAGGGGGTGCGTCACTGGACGCTCAAGGCTTTCTCAGTATTATCAACGCGTTTTGATATATCAAAATGGTTGAAAAGCTGATCTACCTTCTGGTAACGGTAATCAAAAATTTCTTTCAACCTGTTCTTTACATAAAGGGTATGAGCGATAGTCCCCAGAGGACCCAAAGGTAGAGCATATTCCAATTCATCATTCATTTTAACCGTATTAATGCCAAGCTCTTTGAATATGTGCTTATGTCTCCAGAATTTATATGGGCCTTCCAGTTGTTCGTCTACAAAATACTCCTTGTCTTTGACTTCACTGATCAGTGTTTTCCAATGTAAGGGTATGTTAAGAACAGGGGCTACCTTGTATTCAATCATCTGTCCTTCAAACATTTTAGGAACGGGCTTTTGGCTTGTTATTTCAAAGGCCATATTGCCGGGTGTGAGATTATCAAGGTTCTCTGGACTGGAAAAGAAATCCCAGACCTCTTCGAGACTAGCATGAATGATTTGCTCAGTGTGTAATTTATACGTTTTCATGCCGAATAAACATCCAAAGGGACGCTTGGTTTACATCAGAGCTCAATAAAATGATAAATTTTATTTACATCCTAACTGACAGAATATCAATTTATTATGATTTTTTTAAAATACAAGGGTAGGCGTAGGGGTGTTTTGTCGTTTTCTTATCTATAAGTCAAAGGGTGTTGTTAAAGATATTAAAAAACGGTTGGCTTAAAGAAGTCAACCGTTTTTTGATTATGTAGTATGTCTGTTCGGTAATTAGAACCAAATAAACTTAGATTTTTCACCACATTTTGCTTGTCCAACACCACCAATTCCCCAGTTCAATTCAAATACAATGCCTGCAAAGATAGGGTTAGTGCTGGACGCGTCACCGACGTAATTTATAGGCTGTCTGCTTGTTGGTTCAGCACCCTGGGCAGATACAATATCAGAGAAACCATACTCAAATCTGAGACCCAGGATTCCACTGAATCTGCCATCGTTCCCCAATACATATGTACCGAATCCTAATACAGCGGCCATAGGATTTTTTTCATAGAGGTCAGGATTTCTTATTTCCTTAGTTCCATTTTGAGGACCAACTTTTACATCACCAAGGAAAGATACTTTTGGTCCAACTTCGAAATATCCTTTCTTACGGGCATCTCTAAAAAGTAAATAAATATCAACAGAGTTGACTTCAACTTCGATGTCGTCACCACCTGATCCTGTCAGATCCTGGTATTTACCATTCATACTTCCTACCATTACATCCAATGAAATACCTGTATAGTTCCAATTGATTCCCAGCTTACCACCTACTTTGCTTGAGTTAGCAATCGTAAGATCGTAGTTGGGGTCACTGTCAATAGCACTGTTGTAGAGCATGCTGGCTCCGTATTGAACCTTTGCTCCTGCATCCAGCCAAAAATCCATTTTTTGTGATTGTAGCTGCTGGATGAAGCACAATCCGATAATTAGGGTTAATACTTTCTTCATGTTTATTCGATTTGTTAATGTGTTATTCTTATTGGTTTTGGTGATACTCGAGCCATTCCTCATAACCTCCCGTCATATCGACCACATAAGGATACTCCAATTCACTGAATAATTTAGCGGCCAAAGCACTTCTGACACCGGCTTGACAATAAAGAATCAGCTTGTTATCCTGATTCAGACTATCACGTATAATATCTGCATAGGTATATGAACGCACGTTCATCTCAAGAGCACCATCAATTTTGCCATTCGCAATTTCCTTGGGCGTTCTGCAATCTACAAAACGGTAACCTTGTTTTGATAATTCAATGGCTTCCTCAATGGACACTTTTGGAACTTCAGTTTTTTGAATAGGCGTCGTTCTTGATGCAGGTGACTCTGAAATATTCGCCGTATCATTGGCTCCTGTGGCTTTTGAATCCGAAGATCCTCCACATGCACTGAGCAGAGTGATTGCAAGAAATAATAG
>RFSX01000138.1 GCA_009923745.1 Chitinophagia bacterium | reverse complement strand
CCATCGATCATACAGGAAAAGTGGAAGATGTCAAAGTCATTAAAAGTCTGGGATATGGTTGTGATGAAGAAGCCGTCAGGGTGATCAAAATGCTGAAATTCGAAATTCCCAAGAAACCCAGAAAACTCAGGATATTATTTCACAAGGAAAATAAAATATTCTTTAAAATACCACCAGAGAAAATACCCATAATCCAGCCAGAGCATAAAATCACCTATACGGGGGTAAAAACACCTTCTGAAGAGCAGAAGAAAAGCCCAGACTCATCCGGATCCTACATCTATAAAATAGAGTGGTAGTTTAAAATCACTGCAACCAAATAGGCCATATTTGGTTTATACTGAATTCATAGACAAAAAACAGTCGATTATCTAAAAATCGATCAGCCATGTGTCATGTTACAATAACTTTGAAACGAACACAGTACACTAATAAAGCTTATGAAAAACCTAATTCCACTAAGCCTGATTTTCTTATTCTGTCAGACTGCAACAGCCCAATTCCCGGGCTTTGGAGGAAGCAAGTCCAAGAAAATAGAGGGTAAAATCACAGGAACACTTACAGACTCCATTACAAACCAATCCGTGGCCTATGCAACGATTGTGCTTACAAAAGCAGGATCTACAAAAGAAATCAACGGTGTACTCTCAGAAGAGAACGGCTCTTTCAAATTATCCGAAGTGAGTACCGGTAAATACGATATCCTCATTTCATTTCTTGGCTACCAGGAGAAAATGATCAACAATGTGGAACTGACACTGAAAGATCCGGATGCCGACCTTGGAAACATTACTCTAGCTCCCGTCAGCTATATACTTGATGAAGTCGAAGTGTCCGAAAAAAGAGCCCTGATTGAGTCCACGGTAGACAAAATCATTTACAATGCAGAAGATGATTCCAGTGTTGCCGGTGGTGATGCTACGGAAGTATTAAGGAAGGTTCCCTCGCTATCCGTTGACCTGGATGGAAATGTATCTCTCAGGGGATCAAACAATGTCAGAATCTTGATCAATGGCAAGCCATCTGGCATGTTCTCCAGCAATGTGGCCGATGCCTTGAAAATGTTTCCAGCGGATCAAATCAAGAAAGTGGAAGTAATTACCTCTCCGGGAGCCAAATATGATGGTGAAGGAAGTGCAGGGATCATAAATATTATCACAAAAAAAGCAAACATAGAGGGTGTTGCTGGCAGTATTAATGCTTCAGCCGGCAACAGGTCATCCAATGCCAATACCTCCTTGAATATTGGCAAGGGTCGTTTCGGTTTTACTGCCAATTCTTCTGTGTATTGGTCCTTACCTATAGATGCTACAAACAGCTTTTTAAGAACGGAATTATTCACCAGCGATACCAGCTACCAGTACAACGGGATCACCAATACAGAAAGACTGGGTTTCAATGGTTCAGCAAGTGCATTTTATGATTTCAATGCTTACAATGCAATCAATAGTTCCATCAGCTTTCGAGGATTCGGATTTGACCAAAACGGTACAGCAAGTGGTGAGATTTTTGGAAATGGATTTAATCGTATCACAAGCGGAGATAACCTGTTCAGTGGATACGATTGGAATACAGATTACACTAAAAAATTTGCTGGCAATGACAAACAGGAACTCAGTTTTGCCGCCCAGATTTCAGGTAATATCCAAAACCAGGAGAATGCCTTTATGGAAACAGGAAGCCTTTTTCGAGATGAGCAAATAGAAAACGATGGTGACAACCTGGAGATAACAGCACAGGTTGACTATGTACACCCTGTTGGCAAAGCTAATAAACTAGAAATAGGTGCCAAGACGGTAATAAGAGACATTGACAGTGATTCAGAGTACAGACCTTTTGATGGAAATGATTACCTTATAGATCCATCACGATCAAATGTATTTTTTTACGACCAGGATGTCTATGCGGCGTACGCTTCATATAACTTTTATATTGGTAAACTGAATTTCGTAACAGGCTTAAGATTCGAACGTACTGAAATAGGTGGCAATGGCGCTTTGGATGATCAGAATTTTAAAAACAGCTATGACAACTACCTGCCGAATATTGCTGTATCCCGATCCTTCAAAGGATTCAAAACCCTTAAGTTATCCTACAGCCAACGCATACAAAGGCCTAGTTTATTCTTTATAAACCCTTTCAGGAATACAGCTGATATAGGTAATGTAGTCGTTGGAAACCCACTCCTTGATCCCGAAGTCACAGATCAATACGAACTGGGCTATAATACAAACGTTCTGGGGTTCACCATATTCAGCAGTTTCTATTACAGACATACGCGTGACATCATTGAGCAGGTCAACGTAACCGAAAATATGTTGAGTCTAAATACTTTTAATAACGTGGGTGAAAATCACTCAATAGGTACAAATATCTTCACCTCAAAGACGATCGGCAAATTCACAATTCGAGGAGGCGGTGATGTATACACCTACAATGCAAATGGCGTGATTGATGGCGAAGAAGTATCTAATAATGCCATCTCTTATCGCTTATTCACCAACGGGGAATTCTCTTTTACCGGAACATTGAAAGCCGATTTCTTTGGCTTTTTTCAGGCGCCACGATTTACCCTACAGGGTGAAAATGCCAGCTTCTCAATATTTGGAATTGGATTCAGAAAAGATATCAAAAATGCCAGTATTGGCATCAGGATCATAGAACCATTTTTCGAAAGGAAGAATTTTGATTCAGATATAACCGGAAATGATTTCAGACAAATAACCATGTTTAGTATCCCATTCAGATCATTTGGTATCAATTTCAGGTATAAATTCGGTAAGGTAGACTTCAAGGAACGACGCTCTAAAATC
Organism: Chitinophagia bacterium; assembly: GCA_009923745.1. Classification (GTDB taxonomy): domain Bacteria; phylum Bacteroidota; class Bacteroidia; order Chitinophagales; family Saprospiraceae; genus RFSX01. The sequence continues at coordinate 757 of RFSX01000138.1, read as the reverse complement.
AGAAACTCAGACCAGAAAGGTGGCCAGGGTGATGGTCAGGGTGGCGGACAAGGTGGCGGACAAGGCGGTGGCATGATGAATAATGGTTAATCAATAAGCTTAAGCTGCCTATCTCCTAAAGAGATTTGCGGCTGCTTAGCGTTTCCCAATAGGACATTTTCATAAAGCTCGAGCAGACACGCTGATCTTCTTTATCTTTCCATGTGTCTATGGCCTTTTCAATTTTAATGAGCTTGATGAGAATTTCCCTGTATATCAAATCAAAAATTGCTTTGATTCTACGAATATACGGGGCTTTCTATTGGATGGAAGTCAGGATCAGCTGTGAGGCTTGTCTGGAACAGTGAAGATAAAAAAAGGCTTCAAAGAATCTTTGAAGCCTTTATATATCTTGAATAGGAGCAATAATTAGTTGTCTCCGTAGAACTTCTGTCTGTACTCGGCGTTTAGAATTTCATTTCGTCTTTTAACTGAAGGTTTTGTGAAATTCTTTCTGTTACGCAATTCTTTCAACACACGGGTCTTCTTGAACTTTCTTTTGTATCTCTTAAGAGCCCTGTCTATTGACTCGTCGCTTTTTACATTAATTATTAACATATCTGATATTTAATTGCGGCGCAAATATAAAAACTCCCAATTAGAAGCGCAAGATTAAATGCAGAATAATTTTTATGATAATAATCCTGGTGATGGGCAATAAAAAAGACCAGTTTGTTGAAACCGGTCTTCGAGATTGAGTAAATAAATCTTCTAGTTC
>RFSX01000137.1 GCA_009923745.1 Chitinophagia bacterium | reverse complement strand
TAATATGTAAGAGCACTTAAAATAAGTTGTTTGTATAAAGGTGTTTGTGTAATTTGAAGAGGACCATTACCTTAAAAATAGAAAATTGAGTAAAAACATGAAATATCTGAAAGCACTTTCCGCCATAGCCCTTCTTCTTTCTGGATTTTTACTTGGAAGCAATTTCACTCTGTCTCTGGATGCGAGGCATAGTGATAATGCAGAAACGCCTAGCCCTTCCTCTGAATCACTTAGAAATGATGTAAAAGATCTTGAAACAGAAGAATTAGATCCTGCCATAGACGATAATCTGAGCCCAGCCGAAAAAAAGGTCATTGATTTGTTTGAATCAGCGGCACCATCTGTTGTCTTTATTACTACTTCAAGTTTCGCTCAATCCTATTGGAGTTTTGATGTGACTGAAATACCCAAAGGATCCGGCACTGGATTCATGTGGGATGATAATGGACACATTGTAACCAATTTTCACGTAGTTGAAGGTGGACAGAAGTTCTATGTAAGTTTATCGGACCAGAGCAGCTATGAGGCTAAGCTTGTAGGCGCTGAACCGGCAAAAGATCTTGCAGTACTTAAAATCAATGCAGAAGGCAAGAATCTGACAAGTATACCTGTGAGCAGATCTGACAATCTCAAAGTAGGACAATCTGTCTTTGCGATAGGTAATCCATTTGGTTTTGACCAAACGCTTACCACGGGAGTTATCAGCGCCCTTGGAAGAGAAATTAAAGCACAATACGGTAGAAAGATACATGATGTGATTCAGACCGATGCTGCGATTAACCCTGGTAATTCAGGAGGTCCGCTTCTTAATTCTTCTGGCCAATTGATAGGCGTTAATACGGCCATTTATTCACCTTCTGGTGCTTACTCGGGTATAGGGTTTTCAATCCCGGTAGATGTCGTAAAAGATGTAGTACCCGACCTGATTAAATATGGTGAAGTTCGACGACCATTACTTGGTATATCATTGGTAAATGATCGCTATTTCAGGCAAGAAGGAGCTATGGTGCACTCTGTATCACCTGGTGGTCCCGCTGCCCAGGCAGGACTTAAAGGCTTACAGCGAGCCAGAAATGGCAACTATATATACGGTGATATCATCAAGTTCATAGACGACAAACAGGTAAAATCCAGTGCTCAACTCATGGATGTCCTTGAATCGTATGAACCTAATGATACGGTCACTGTAAGCTTTGAAAGAAATGGAAAACTGATCGATGTCAACTTGACATTGACTTCTTCGGTTGATAAGTAGTAATTCAACAGGTAATATTACCTTTACCAGAAACTTAGGCTATGTATCCTGATTTATCCTATTTCTTCCATGATGTTTTGGGTACTCCCGTAGACAATTGGACATCTATTTTTAAAACATTTGGTGTTTTCCTTGCCCTCTCCTTTCTGAGCGGATACCATTTTTTGAAATTGGAATTGAAAAGGAAAGAAGAAGAAGGGATTTTTAAAAAAATAAAAATTAAAAATCCGGATGAATCGAATTCAGCACTTAAAGAAGGGATTATCAATGGCCTTTTTGGTTTTGTATTTGGATTCAAACTGCCTTATATCTATAACAACTTCGATGCCTTCAAAGCTGATCCCGCCAGTATGGTCTTTTCATCTGAAGGAAACGGTTTTACAGGAATTGTTTTGGGTATCATATTGGGCATGTATTTTTATTTCAACGTCAAGAATCGCCCTCCACTGCCAAAAGGAACAATCCTGTATGAAAGACCACATGAAAAGACGGGTACCATTCTCATTATAGCAGCTGTAGCTGGAATCCTGGGCTCACGTTTGTTATCTATCATGGAAAATCTGGATAGTTTTTTCCAGGACCCTTTAGGTCAGTTGTTTTCAGGTAGTGGTTTGACAATATACGGGGGCTTAATCCTTGCCGGTCTCTGTATAGTATGGTATACCAAAAAAATTGGGTACAGCGTCGCCCATATGGCAGACAGCACGGCACCATCTCTTCTTGTAGGATATGGTGTAGGTAGAATGGGTTGCCATTTTTCAGGTGATGGCGATTGGGGAATTGCAAATACAATGGATAAACCCGACTGGTTTATCTTTCCAGACTGGGCCTGGGCATACGATTACCCGCGGAATGTGGCGGATTTTTACCAGCAAGGCGAACGTATGGCTGATTGTGTAGGGAAATTTTGCACCCACCTTGTTCCGCCTGTTTTCCCAACACCTATTTATGAAGTCGTGAGCAGTCTGATCCTTTTCTTAATTCTTTGGTCATTAAGAAAGAAAATTAAAACTCCAGGAAGACTCTTTTTTCTCTATATAATATTGAGTGCTTTTTCACGGTTTTTTGTTGAGACCATTCGTGTCAATCCACGATATGATCTCTTTGGACTGGACTGGTCTATGTCACAAGGTATTTCTGCTGCATTGGTAGCAGCTGGACTCATTGGCTTTTTTGCTGTTGCTCGCAATGTAAAACCTGATTACACCATTCCGGTACTTGATGAAAATGGGAATCCTAAGATCCCTGAGGTTTAGAAAGTTTAAATAATTCACCCCATACTAGTTGTGCAGAACGATTCCAATCAAATTGTTTTTTCTGTTTTTCAGCTTCTGCCAATAGCCTCTGCCGCAACTCTGGCTGAAGGATAGTATGCATAGCCTGTGAGATTGATTCTATACTCTCAGGCTCCACCAGCAATGCGGCATTCCCTGCAACCTCCGGCATGGAACTGACATTCGAGGTAATTACAGGAATACCGCTATGAAAAGCTTCAAGGATAGGAATACCAAAACCTTCAAATAAAGATGGATAGATCAATGCTTCTGCTGCAGGCAGAATTTCAGGTACACTGCACTGGTCTTGGTCAACAAATACAACTTCAGATTTGGTTTGCATTGTATCATAGGTACTAAATATGGTCCCGGTTTTAAAGGCCTTTCGACCATATACAAGCAATTTATGAGGCAACGCATTCTCTGTCTTAAACTTGTCGAAAGCCCGTAAAAGCCTTTCCAGGTTCTTTCTGGGATGCAATGAGCCTACATAAATAAAAAAAGGAACCGACGAGGAAAATCTGTCACGCACTGATTGAATTTCTTCCGAATTGAATTTCCTGAACCCGGATGGCACATCATTATAAGCAACGGATATTTTATCTGGAGAAATAGCGTACTGTTGAACTATATCCGATTTCGAAAATTCTGAAACCGTAATAATATGATCCGCCTTCCTGTGATATCGGGGAAAGAAAGACTGAAGAAACAATTGGTGCGAATATCTCAAGCCCTGAGGATAGTGGATATAATTGAGGTCATGGCTGACGTACAAACAAGGTATCTTGGATTTCAAACTTAAATACATGTCTCCGCTGAAAAAAACATCAATATCATTCTTCTTCAAGAATCGATTCACTGAGTATTCAAACCACCAATACCATAAAATCGGGTGGCGTGAGGGTGGAAATAAAACATGAGGTATTACATTGTCAGAATAAATAAAGCGATCATCGTAAGGACGATCGAATAAAAAATGAAATTCAACCTCCGGGTGATTGCTCACCAACCTAGAACTGATCTCATGAATAAAACGAGCTATGCCTTCCATTCGCTGAGGAAGGAGCAAGCGTGTATTTACTGCAATCTTCAAGTTTCCAGACATAACTCATGAACTAAAGTAAAGACAAT
>RFSX01000136.1 GCA_009923745.1 Chitinophagia bacterium | reverse complement strand
TCTTCTAAAGCAGTCAACTCAATGGTTTGCGCTGTTACCATCCTCATACCATTATCTACATCCACATGCAACACAGCTCCCGGGAGTCCAAAAAACTCACCAGGCCCATTCATTATAGGTATCATCGGTGTAAACCAGGCTATAGTAAGAGAACTGGTATCGACCAGGATAGCTTTTTGACACAAATAGGAACCCACCTGTTTTTGTTCAGCTGTTATTTTCCATTTAGGTACATCGCGTTCGCCATCAATCAAAAATTCGCGACCAAAGAATTCCTGGTGATCAATAAAGACCTTCTCCGACATATTTGAATAATATTCATTGACATCGGGTCTGTTCCAGCGGCCCCATCGCCTCTCTCCTCTAAATTCCTGTACTTCGTCTTTCTCTTCAACATAGGCTTTGTACAGAGCCTCCTGTCCCTTGAAGCTCAGTATCTTTTTTGAAGTTCTGAATTCAGGAATCCTGTCCTTCATGGCTTCCATCTCGGGAGGCAGGTTTCTATGAATATTATACTTGTCTTCGTAAATGATAAATCCTTCGTTGTTTTGAGCCACAAGAATGATTGAAAAGAATAGCGCTAAGAAGAAAAAACATGATTTCATCGTGGGTAGATTTGTAATGCTAAAAAAATTAGACCAAAATAAATCAGTTTGGTTTAAACCAATCGTGTTTTTTTTCATTTTGTCGTTGAAATACTTATAATTCATACATAAAATATTACCCAGATATGAGGAAAGTCTTCCTATACAGCCTGTTGGCAATCCTCGGTATTATATTGCTTTCCTTCACAAACACTCATAAACCGGGCAAAAAACATATAAAAGCTTCAAAACAGCGTTCAGGTGATGCTTCCAGAGGTTATGATTATTTGGTTAATGGCGATTATGTCTCTTCAGGTATTCCTTGGGAGTTTTATAAAGTTTTCGCCCCCAACGACAGTAATAATTTTCTTCAAAGAAAAGGCGAAGCCTCTTTGATACCGCCACAATTCAACTTTACAGTTAATGAAGATGGCATAGAAATGCTTAGTCCCAATTGTCTTAATTGCCATTCAGACTATCTGAACGGTGAATATATAGTTGGACTGGGAAACCACAGTTTTGACTACCGCATGGATCCTCAGGCCGCCGGCCAGTTTATGCAAACGATGATCACAAACAAATACGGCCTGGATAGCAAAGAATTTGAGGCGTTCCAAGCTTTCAGCGCTTCGATGAAGGCACTGAGTGGGCATTTAACCACAGAGGCCCGTGGCCTAAACCCCGCCGATAAGCTGACAGCGGTATTAATCGCCCACCGACATCCTGAAACCCTTGAATGGACAGATAGCCTTTTGCTTGAAATCCCTGACAAAACGATTCCTACTGATGTGCCGCCATGGTGGCTGCTAAAGAAAAAAAATGCCATGTTCTACACGGGGATAGGAAGAGGTGATTTTTCAAAATTCCTGATGGCATCCTCCATTTTGACATTACGTGACACCAGTCAGGCGGCAGAAATCGACAAACATTTTCCTGATGTTCTGGCATGGATCAATGATCTGGAACCACCCAAGTATCCTGAAGATATTGATTATGATCTGGCAGTAACAGGCAAATCAATTTTCAACAAGAAGTGCTCTGGATGCCACGGCACATATGGTCCGGATGGAGAATATCCTAATTACCTTGTTGAGCTTGAAAAAATAGGAACAGACCCTGCCTTATCTAAGGCATATACCGATAGCCTTTATATCAGCTTTATCAATTGGTACAATAAAAGCTGGTTTGTCCAGGGTGAGAATCCAGGGCAATTAGTTATTGAATCAGGATATGTTGCGCCGCCGCTTGATGGCATCTGGGCGAGTGCCCCTTACCTGCATAATGGTTCAGTGCCTGATATTGCCTCATTGTTGGATTCAGAAAAAAGGCCTCGTTACTGGAAACGCAGCTTTGACAGCAGGGATTATAACTTTGAAAAACTGGGCTGGCAATACGAAGCCTTTGAGGCTCCTGAAGATTGCAATTGCTATAATACGGACCTCGAAGCCTACGGAAATCAGGGACATCGATTTGGTGATCCATTGAGTGTTGGAGACAGGAAGGCAGTCATTGAGTATTTAAAAACGCTTTAGGCTAATAACCTCCCACAGTATCATCGCCTCTTGGATCTGCAGCAGCTTCAATCCGACCATCTGACAGGATTCTGATGGCGTCTACCCTTCCATATGCTTCTCTGCTTTTGGTTTGATGCCCAAGATTCTCAAGACTGTCAATGAGATTCGCGTTGAGGCATTGCTCTTCGTAATAAAAATAATCGGGCTTCCATTGGTGATGCACCCGGCATGCCTTTATTGCTGAATACAGATCCTGATTGTGGTCAATGAGATCGATCAGCACCTGGAAAACAGTGGTAATTATCTTGGAGCCCCCCGGAGAACCCACGACCAGGCAAAGGCTTTCATTATCTTCAACTATGGTTGGACTCATAGAACTTAACATCCGTTTACCTGGCTGAATTGCATTTGCCTCGCCCCCTACCAGGCCAAAGTAATTGGGAAAGCCTGTCTTTGCACTGAAGTCATCCATTTCATTATTCAAAAGAAATCCCGCTCCCTCGACCACTACACCTGAGCCATAAGCTGTGTTAATAGTAGTGGTTATTGAAACCGCATTTCCTTCACTATCTACTACCGAAAAGTGAGTCGTCTGATCACTTTCATGAAAAAGGCCTGCATCTATCTCATCGGCAGATGAAGCACATAATGGATCAAAGTCAGCAATCCTTTTTTTCAAGTACTCTTCAGAAATTAAATCATCTACTGGCACATCATAAAAGTCCGGATCACCCAGGTATTCAGAACGGTCTGCAAATATACGCTTGTATAATTCAGCCATTAAATGCAGCCTTCTTGTCGAATATCGGCTCATCGATGAAAGCTTGAAATATTCTGCCATTTCCAGTAACTGAATCAGAGCTACTCCTCCACTGCTGGGCGGCGGCATAGTTATCATGCAGTAACCCCTGTAATGCGTGGTAAGTGGCTCGCGCCAAACGGCTTTATATTGCCCGAGGTCTTCCCTGGTTATTATTCCTGACCCCTTTTTCATTTCATGCAGAATTCTATCAGAAACCCAGGAATCATAGAATCCATCCCGGCCGTGTCTTGCAATGCTCTCCAATGTTTTAGCAAGATCATTCTGGATGAGAATATCTCCTTCTTTCCACAAACTCTTTTTCATAAAAGAGACAGGACTGTAGTTGACACGAGCAAACTTATTTCTATTCTTGTTAAGATTTTCTGCCTGTTGATCAGTGATCGGAAAGCCATTACGGGCCAATTCAATAGCCGGCTTTAACAGGGCATTCCAGTCCTTTTGCTTTGAGTACTTATTGAATGCCTGCCACATCCCGTCGACGCTCCCTGGCACACCACAAGCCAAATGCCCTTCTCTGCTCTTGTCATTTTTAAGCTCTCCATCTTGATCCAGATACATATCCCGATGAGAAGACATAGGTGCCCTTTCCCTAAAATCGAGTGCGTCAACATCTCCTTCATTGGACCTAAATATCATGAACCCACCACCACCTATATTACCATTTGCAGGAGATGTAACAGCAAGTGCAAATCCAGTGGCTACAATTGCATCAAAGGCATTACCACCTTTTTTAAGAATAT
>RFSX01000135.1 GCA_009923745.1 Chitinophagia bacterium | reverse complement strand
GAATACCATGATAACGCATCGATAGCAGGCGATGAGCCCCTGCAGTTTAAAAAGAAATTTCCTCAGGTCCCTGTTGCTGTATCCGAAAGCCGCAATATTGGCATTCCCTTGCTTTTAAAATCCAGTCCCGACACTCAGTGCATTCTGCTTGATGATGCCTTTCAGCATAGATCGGTTGTTCCTGGCCTGAATATCCTGCTGACAGAATATGATAATTTATTTACTGACGATTATTTATTACCAGCAGGAAGACTGCGTGAGCCAAGGTCTTCTTATGTGCGCGCAGACATAATTATTGTAAGCAAATGTCCAGCGTTCATATTGCCGGAAAGGCGCGAGGAGATTACAAAAAAAATCAAACCCTACAGGCATCAAAAACTTCTTTTTTCAAAATACAAGTATGGCATTCCCTACTTTATACTGGACCGTGATATTCGCCTTGAGCTTACATTAAATACGTCAGTTCACGTGCTTTCTGCCGTTGCAAATATAGATTACATGATCTCATACCTGTATGACAAATGCCGTATAGAAAATACAATCAAATATGAAGACCATCACTACTTCAGTGAAGCTGAACTTGAAAGCTTCAAAAAGATAAAAGAAGCCAACAGTGACGATGGTCTTGTTTTCCTCACGACAGAAAAAGATGCTACAAGATTACTTCTGCATACTGACTATATCCTAAAGCATCAACTGCCCTTCTTTGTGCTGCCTGTAGAAGTGCAGTTTCTTAACAAGGATAATGCACGTTTTGATAGCATTGTTAAGCAATTTTTACTCAACTTTAAAGTATAATACATTTATACTTTCTTGGAAACCGCTTGCCTGCCATATTTCTCGCTTGCTTGCTTGCATTATTTCTATGCAAAACTAAGAAGGAATTTTGATGGTATAAACTATGGCTCCGATATACTTGTTAATAACTCAACGCCTAATGATGATTTTAATATAAATCCATTTCAGGGGGCGTCAACAGACATCAACAACCTGGATATACAATTTAGCTTTAAAATGCTATATGGTTTTTATCTTGATCTGTATATTCGAATACGGGCCCAGAGTAATGAGGTCCTGGGAAAAACAAACACCAATTGCTGGAGTCTGGGAATTAGGTAGAGTGTAGAGAATATAATTATAGACCATTGAAAGACATCAAAGACATAATAAATGAGAGGATTCTGGTTCTTGACGGCGCTATGGGTACTATGATCCAGAAGTACAAACTTAGAGAAGAGGACTATCGTGGAGAGCGGTTCAAAGATCATGGCTCAGATGTAAAAGGAAACAATGAATTACTTTCTCTTGTACGTCCAGATATTATAAAGAACATACACAGAGAATACCTCGAGGCAGGATCTGATATTATAGAGACCAATACGTTTAACGCTAATGCCATATCGCAGGATGACTATAAGCTTTCATCCATAAGCTACGAATTAAACCTTGCTTCAGCGTCGCTTGCCAAAGAAGTCGCCACAGAGTACACGCAAAAAAATCAAGATAAACCACGCTTTGTCGCTGGAGCAATTGGTCCAACAAATAAAACGGCTTCCATATCGCCAGATGTTAATGACCCCGGGTTTCGGAGCATTTCCTTTGATGAATTGGTAGATGCCTACTACGAACAGTGCTGCGGTCTCATTGACGGTGGCGCAGACATCATACTTGTTGAAACGGTCTTTGATACGCTTAATGCCAAAGCGGCCCTTTTTGCAGTCGACAAGGCCTTTGAAGAAAAGTCTGTCAGTTTACCCATCATGGTGTCCGGAACCATTACCGATGCCAGTGGCAGAACCTTAAGTGGTCAAACGGTGGAAGCTTTCTGGATTTCGGTATCCCATGCGAACCTGTTCAGCGTTGGATTAAATTGTGCCTTGGGAGCCACAGAAATGCGTCCCTACCTTAAGGAGCTCTCTCAGATAGCCAGCTGCTACATCAGCGCTTATCCCAATGCCGGCCTTCCAAACGAGTTAGGTGAATACGACCAGAACCCGGATGAAATGAAAGAATATATCCGCGACTTTGCATCTGGCGGTATGGTTAATGTCATTGGCGGCTGTTGTGGAACCAGCCCTGCACATATTAACGCGATGTCAAAAGCAGTTGAGGGATTGAGTCCACGCAAAATCCCTTCCCCTGGAAACCAGGCAAAATACTCGGGCCTGGAAGCCCTGGTCGTTCGAGATGATATGAACTTCATAAATATTGGAGAAAGAACAAATGTTACAGGGTCACGAAAATTTGCACGGCTAATAAAAGAAGGTAATTACCAGGAAGCCTGCTCTGTCGCTTTGCAGCAGGTTGAGGGCGGTGCACAAATCATTGATGTCAACATGGATGATGGCCTCCTGGATGCAAAAAAGGAAATGCGTTCATTCCTGAATATGATTATGGCCGAACCGGATATAGCCAAATTGCCGGTCATGATTGATTCCTCAAAATTCGAAGTAATACTTGAAGGTCTGAAATGCGTGCAAGGGAAATGCATCGTCAACTCCATTTCCTTAAAAGAAGGAGAAGATGCATTTAAAAAGCAAGCCCGAATCATAAGGCGCTTTGGGGCAGCTGTTGTCGTTATGGCCTTTGACGAACAGGGTCAGGCAGATACCATCGAAAGAAAAGTCGCGATATGTACGCGAGCATATAAGATTCTGGTAGATGACCTAAACTACAAACCCGAAGATATCATTTTCGATCCTAACATATTTGCTGTAGCCACCGGAATTCCGGAGCATAACGAATATGCCATCAACTTTATTGAAGCGACAAGGCAGATTAAAAATGAATGTCCAGGAGCACTGGTTTCTGGTGGCGTAAGCAATATATCCTTCTCGTTCCGTGGCAATAATGCGGTTAGGGAAGCCATGCACTCTGCTTTTCTCTACCATGCCATAAAAGCCGGCATGGATATGGGCATCGTTAATGCCGGAATGATGGAAATATATGAAGAAATTCCTCAAGAGCTGCTCTGCCTCGTTGAAGACGTTTTATTCAACAGGGTAGATAATGCGACAGAAGCTTTGACGGATTATGCTTCCCGCGTTAAGGCCGGTGGAAAAAAACTTGAACGAAACCTCGAGTGGCGTGAAGCCGATGTTAAGAAAAGGTTAGAGTACTCCCTGGTCAAAGGCATCACAGAGTACATCATAGAAGACACAGAAGAAGCGCGACAACAATATGATACACCTCTTGAGGTCATTGAGGGTCCGTTGATGGATGGCATGAATGTGGTCGGACGCCTTTTTGGTGAGGGTAAGATGTTTTTACCGCAGGTTGTTAAAAGCGCTCGTGTTATGAAACAATCTGTTTCATATCTCACGCCATATATAGAAAAAGAAAAAGAGGGAAGTAATCGGTCGAACAAAGGAAAGATCTTGCTTGCCACGGTTAAAGGGGATGTTCACGATATAGGCAAAAATATAGTTGGCGTTGTCCTCGCTTGCAACAACTATGAAATAATTGATCTTGGTGTCATGGTGCCTGCAGAAAAAATTCTTGCAGCTGCACAGGAGCATCAGGTAGATGTTATCGGACTCAGTGGCCTAATTACGCCTTCCCTCGATGAAATGGTTTTTGTTGCCAAGGAGATGGAACGCCTGGAGATGAAAACCCCATTGTTGATTGGCGGCGCTACAACTTCAAAGCTTCATACCGCACTGAAAATTGACCCGGAATATTCTGGTCAGGTTATCCA
>RFSX01000134.1 GCA_009923745.1 Chitinophagia bacterium | reverse complement strand
CACCGTAGCCATACAGGTAGGTCGGATTATCACCAGTTAGTTGTAGGTTCTTTTTATGGACGATAAACATAGGTACCTCGGTCCCATCCTTACTGGTATAAAACACCTGATCTTCTGTATAATCATCTGGATTAAATTTCAGCTCCGTCTCAAAGAACTCTTCAGATACGCCCGTAGCTATGTCAAATTTGTAAATGGTAGGAGGCCTCGTAAAAGACGTAAATGAATAAAAGAAATGGTCATCCTCTTTCTGTCCGCCAAATCCGGAAGCTGAACCCAGGCCAGGCAACTTGATCGACCTCTTGCCTTTGCCGTCGTAATCAAATCTCGAAATGCGTGTTGTAGCGTCCTTAAGGTAACTTACCCACAACTTTCCCCCTCCCGTGCTTACTCCCTGCATGAGGTAATTTGATTCCGGAATCAGTTCCTCCCAATTTTCTTTGGCTGGCTTATTGGGATCTACTTTTATAAGGCGGTATAAAGGCGCATCAATATTTGTTAGAACCAATAGTTTACCACCAATATTATCAACCACATTGCTTTTATTCTCGAAGCCGGAAAATAAGGGCTTAAAGTCTTTATCGCCCTTACTCAGGTCCATATAATGCGTTTCAAAGCCATCAGTACCTGTGCTGACCTGCATCATAAGAAAGCGCTTGTCTTCGGTCATATAGGTAAAATGGAATAGCTTAGGCTCATCATCATTGCGATAGATGAGTTTATCGTTTTCTTGTTTATCCCCCAGTCTATGATAATAAACCGAGTGGTACTCATTTTGTCCACTCAACTCTGTACCTTCTTCAGGCGTTGGATAGCGGCTGTAATAAAAGCCCTTGTCATCCCAGCTTGCTCCTGAAAACTTAACCCACTCGATACGGTCTTCAAGCTCTTTTTTTGTTTCGATTTCCATGACATGAATACGCTGCCAGTCACTGCCACCTTCTGACACAGAATAGGCCACATATTTATCGTCTGGCGAAAAGCCCACCAGGCTCACAGATGTTGTTCCATCCTCTGACATGGCATTTGGATCTATAAACACTTCTGGTGTTCCATCAAGACCTTTCTGGATATAAATCACAGCCTGATTTTGCAAACCATCATTCCTGGAAAAGAAATAATAATCACCTACTTTGAAAGGTGAGCTGAGCTTTACATAATTAAATAGCTCCTTGTAGCGCTCCTTAATTTCATCCCTGTAATCTATCTGCGACAGGTAGTTCTGAGTGACCCTGTTCTGTTCGCCAACCCAGCTTTCTACTTCACTGGCTGTATCGATTTCTAGCCAACGGTAAGGATCATCTATTTGAGTTCCGTGATAATCATCTGAAACTGAAGCATCCTGCCTGGTTTGAGGGTATTCCACGTCTATTTGATTGAATGATTTAGATTTTTCACCTGAGCATGCCAGGAATAGTGCTGCAAACACAAAAAGAACAGATTTATACATATATCGTTTCATTGTATATTAAAAAAATGAATTTAGTTGTTTTAATACTCAAATTCTATTCTACTGACTAATTTTAAGCAGGCATAGTTTTTTCTACCGTCTGGTATTTTTAAACTACAAATGAAGTCAAGCATTCCAAAATATTGTAAACTTTCTCTGATCTGCATCATATTGTCTTTTGGCAGTACTCTTGCAGCGCAAAGCTATCTAAAATCCTATGAGCTTCACGGTAATGGAAAAGCAGATTTGGAATCCTATATGGGCTGCGATTATAAAAAACTCTTTTTGAACAACGGTAATGAGGCTATCCAATTTAAATCGTGGCCATTGTTTATTTACGCTCCAGAAGAATTCAGGCAATGGTCTGAAGGCAAATACTTACTTGAGTCTGAGGCTTATGAGTCCAAAACCAACAGCCGGCTATTCTTTGACATTCGCTTTAATACAATCAATGCAAAAAAAACCTACGGCAGTATTGCTCATAAAGCTCCGTTTAAATTGAATGGGCAAAGCGGGGAAAGCGTCTTCCTGGAAAACATTGAAAAGGATAAGAGTAGAATTTCTAAAGAGAAAAACACAAGCCATTACCAGAATGTTGTACTTCTTGACAAACAGGAGTTGAGAGAATTAAGCAAGAATAATATTGTAAAATTGGGGGCAGAATGGCAAATCGCTTGTCAGGAATTTGAAGTCCATAACAATAGCCTGATAAAAAACCAATTGAATTGTTTAAGTAAAATAAAATAAAAGCATGCTGGGATTAAAACTACCCACAGATCCACGATGGGTCAATTTGGCAGAGATGAGCCTTGAGAACATATTAACAGATCATGCCTATTGCGAGCAAAAGGCTGCGACCTCTTGCATAAGCCTGATCCAAAGCTATCCAGACAAAAAAGATTTGGTTGAATCTGTCAGCCCGGTTGTCACAGAAGAATGGGGACATTTCAGGCTTGTATTAAGGGAACTCGACAAAAGGGGACTTCAACTTGGATTCCAGAGAAAAGATGAATACGTTAATAAACTTTTAGCCTTCCAGAAAAAGGGGGTGAATCGAGAAGATAAACTGATTGAACGCCTTCTGGTATGCGCCTTGATAGAAGCGAGGTCTTGTGAGCGCTTCAGGCTGCTGTCACTCCACATAGCTGATGAAGACCTGAAAGAATTCTACCACGGTTTTATGGTCTCCGAAGCCGGTCATTACAGGATGTTTATCGATCTGGCAAAGAAATACGGGGGCGAAGAAAAAACAAAAATCCGCTGGCAGGAATATCTCGAGCATGAAGCAAAAATCATGGAAGAGCTGGCACTGCGCGGCGACAGGATGCATTGAGGTATGCAAAAACTCGATAAATTATATTGGGACAAAAGATATAAGCAACAGCTCACAGGCTGGGATATAGGTTTTGTAAGCAGCCCCTTAAAAGAATACATCGATCAACTGGAAAACAAGGACATGCGCATACTAGTACCTGGTGCAGGCAATGCCTACGAAGCAGAATATCTCTTCAACTCCGGCTTTCTAAACTGCCATATTCTCGATATTTCTGAAGAAGCCATTAAAGGCATTAAGATGAGATGCCCCCAATTCCCGGAAGACCAGATCCATTGCAGCGATTTTTTCGATCATTCTTTCCAATACGATTTGATTATTGAGCAGACATTTTTCTGTGCCCTTAATCCGGATTTCAGGCCTGCTTACGCGGAAAAAATGCATCAACTCCTGAAAGATGGAGGCTACCTGTGCGGCTTACTCTTTGATTTCCCGCTAAATGCCCAAGGTCCTCCTTATGGTGGCTCGGAACAGGAATATCGAAAATTATTTTCAGGTGTTTTCAATATTGAAAAACTCGAATCGTGTTACAATTCCATAGCGCCGAGAATGGGTTCAGAATTCTTTTTTAAATGCACAAAGAAACTATGAACAGCCAAGGCGAACTCATCTACACATATAGTAGCTGTCTGAACCCTTATGATGTAGACATGCATCGCAAGGCTACGCTCACCGGAATAAATCAACTTGCTGACAGGGCGGCGTTCGACCATATCCGGAAGCTCGGGTTCTCGACAGAATTCATGCTTGATCAAAATCTTGCCTGGATTCTTTATCAGAAAGACATCAGCATTGCGAAAGATTTGGTTTTAGGCAAGGAGTATCGAATTCAAAGCATTATTGCCGGCCGGGATAGCCTTTTTACATACCGGGACTTCATCATATTGGATCCCGAAGGGCAAGTCTGTATTGAGATCAGCTCGGCCTGGCTTTTATTTGATCTGCTCAAGCGAT
>RFSX01000133.1 GCA_009923745.1 Chitinophagia bacterium | reverse complement strand
GTGGAGAATATCGTTATGTACTCGACTTTAGCAGCGATCCCGAACTGGCTGGTCTTAACTACGATGTAGGTATGGAGCGCTTGAAAAATGGCAACTACTATTTTGGTAATTGGCCTAGTCCCCTTTTATATGAAATGGATGTCCTCGGGCACATATTAAGTAAATGGAATATTGGTCCCTTCGAATTTCATCACAATGTCCAGGAAAAAGAAGATGGCAATTTGCTGGCTACTGTCTCGCGTTACGACATGCACAGTTCAGGCCGAAGAGCTATTGAAGACTGGATCATTGAAATAGATCGCAATACGGGATCACTGATTCATAGCTGGGACCTTAAAAAAAGTCTGAATGATGCCCGCCAGGTCATGGGCTGGTATGAATGGCAGGACATTGTAGACTGGGCGCATGCCAATGCCGTCATTCACGACCCCAGGGACAACACTATCATTGTATCATGCAGGACGCAGGCCCTCGTTAAACTTGATTACAGCAACAGGCCGGTGTGGATATTGGGCAATCATAAAGCCTGGGGAAAAAACGGATATGGTGAGGAACTTGATAAGTTCCTGCTTCAACCTCTTGACAAAAGTGGAAACGCCATTGATGATCAGCTGCTTCTGCAAGGTGAAAAGTCACACCCTGAATTTGAATGGCCCTGGTACCAGCATGCTCCTCTCCTTATGGACAATGGTCATATCATGCTGTTTGACAATGGGGCCAACCGCAACTTCGCTGGCTTTGGAGAATACAGCAGAGCTGTGGAATATGAGATTGACGAAAGCTCTATGACTGTCCAACAGATCTGGCAATACGGCAAAGAAAGAGGACGCTCATGCTTTTCTGCTATCGTTTCCGATGTGGATATCCTCGAGCAAAGCGGCAATGTATACTTCTGCCCTGGTAGCCGTGTCAATAACGACGGCGGCAATTTTGGCGGAAAAATAGTCGAAGTCAGTTACCCGGATAAGAATGTTGTTTTTGAAATGCGTATCAACGCACCAGATATCGTATTTCACAGAGCTGAAAAAATGGCCCTGTATCCGGACCAATATTAATACATGTTTACAATTTTAATGGTATCAAGCTTAAAGTGCTTTTTAAGATAAGCCTTCAGCTTTTCTTCTGAATCCTCCAATGTTGAAGACCATTTGATTATAGCTGTAGGAACCTTGTCATTTGATTCCAGGAAATCAGAATACTGTACATAAGCCAAACCAAACTCATCAATTTGCGGGAAAAATATTTTTAATTCCTCTGCTGCTTCGACAAAACTCAAACTGTCATTTACCAAAAAATATGGATTGATCTTACGGGAATCAATCAATCGCTGTCGCGCATCACGTTCATCTTTCAATTGTGTGATTTGTTCATTCAACTTAAAGCCTACTTCAGAAAGCTCTGTTTCCAGTTGACGGATCTTTTGCAGGGGAATTTCGGAGGTAGGAATGATATCGACACTGATATTGTTCAAGCCCATACTATCCAAAGCTCTTTCATAGATAGGGATCTTGGCGTCATTGATGACATCACCGTATACTTTCAGAAACAAAGTTCTTGATCCGTCCGACATATTTTTGAGGGTATAATTATCCAGAAAGATTTCATTATCTCCAATATTGGTTTCGATGAAGCTCCGGATTTTCTCTTCTCTTTTATAGTCCTGAAAGACCTGAACGAAGATGATAAAACTTGGGATCATCATAATAAAACTGAAGATCCCTACCCTGGTTATATTTTTCCGTCTCTCCTTTTTAGACGCATATTCCTTGAATGGAAATTTGAGATATCGAATGATCAGGTAGGTAGCGAAGGCCACAAAAAATGAATTGAGAAAGAACAGGTAGAAAGATGTGGAAGCCACCGACCAGTCGCCATTCGCAATTCCGTAACCCGTAACGCATAAAGGAGGCATTAAGGCGGTAGCGATAGCCACACCTGGAATAGTTGTCGAAATATCTTTACGGGCATACGAGACAATACCTGCTACACCACCAAAGATAGCTATCAAGATATCAAGGAAAGTAGGTTGAGTCCGTGCTTCAATCTGTTCTGTAAATTCATCCAATGGTATCAGCCAGAAATAAAGGGTAGAAAAAAGAAGAGCGATCAAAATAGCGGCTCCAAAGTGCAATAAGGCATGATACAGCGCATCTTTATCATTGATCGCCACACCCAGTCCAATACCCAAAATAGGTGACATAAGCGGCGATATGAGCATGGCTCCTATAATAACGGCCTGAGAATTAAGATTTAGGCCAATTGATGCAATCAAAATACTACACATAAGCATCCAGGCATTGGCCCCTCCCATAGACTGCTTGGCCTTGATTTCCTGTATAGTACCCCATTTATCGACCCCCTTATGTAAATCGATAAAATCCTTGATCAGATTGTAAAAGTAGGATCTCAGTTCTACTGCTGAAATATTCGTCTTTTCCTGTTTGTTTTCTTCTTCAAACATGTCCGGATAGCAAGAATGATGTAATTTTCGAAAGATAATACTAAATCCTTTTCAAAACAGGGAATATCGACAATGGGCTATCTTTATTGGCTCATTGAGATGATTATCTGTAGCAATATGGAAAGAACAAAACTGGTACTCAGTGGAGGTGGAACAAGAGGCATTTACCAGATTGGCGCCTTAAAAGCACTTCATGAAAAAGGATTCCTAGAAAATATCAGTTCGATATCCGCCTGCTCAATCGGGTCAATTAACGCTGTATTAATGTCACAATACAGTCTCGAGGATTGTAAAGATATCTGGATGGATATGGGCCTGAGGGAAGTATTTAGGGGCATTGACCAGTTCTCAAGCGATTACTTTTTCAAAATAGCACAGGAGTCGTTCTTTTCTGACGGCGTTGATATAAACCCGTTCATCAACATATTCGAATCATTGATTGATGAAAAAATAGTCCGGGAAAGTGATTGGGAAATAGTATTCAGCTTATATAACATCAGCCAACGGAGACAGGAATATGCATCGGTTGCTGATATCCCTGACGAAAAACTTCTGGATTACCTCATTGCTTCATGCCGATTGCCATTCTTTAAACCCCTTTTTATAAACGGAGACAAATATCTCGATGGAGGAGTTGGTGACAATAACCCCTATTATAGCAATTTGAGAGACAAGCATTTTGACCTGATTATCAATATCAAAATCATGTATATACCCTATTACATTCCGGGTATTCGCAAAGTAAACGTAGGTGCCAAAAGGGAATTGCTTATATCGCCGAGCAGTAGAATTGGTAATCCCATAGAATTCAAGTCACCAAGCTTCCAGGAAAAATATGACATGGGCTATAAAGACGCGCTTAAAGCTATCTCTAATTTTGAGCCCCGTCCCACATAAGAAATGCCTTCAGGAAGCCTTCTATGTCACCATCCAGGACAGCGTCTGTATTCCTGTTTTCAAAATGGGTTCGATGGTCTTTGACGCGTCTGTCATCAAGGACGTATGATCGGATTTGGCTACCCCACTCGTTTTTCATTTTTTGAGCTTCGGTCTCACTGCGTGCAGCTCTCTTTTCTTCCAGCGCTTTCTCATATAATCTGGACTTGAGCATTTCTATGGCCTTTTCCCTGTTCATATGCTGGGATCGCTCAGCCTGACATTCCACGACTATACCGGAAGGGAGGTGTCGTAAACGCACGGCAGACTCTGTTTTATTGACGTGCTGTCCTCCTGCCCCACTTGAGCGGAACGTATCCCAATCAAGATCCGCAGGATTAACGTCTATTTCTATGCTTTCATCCACTACAGGGTGCACAAATACTGAAGCAAATGAAGTCATCCTCTTCCCCTGAGCATTATACGGACTTACGCGCACTAATCTATGAACGCCATTTTC
>RFSX01000132.1 GCA_009923745.1 Chitinophagia bacterium | reverse complement strand
TTAAAAAAATAGTCTATATTTAAAAAATTGATATCCAATTGTGTACAAATATATTTATACTTAACGACATTATCCCGAATAAATTCTAAATCATTTAGAATGTCTTTAAGAATTCTTATAGCTTAATAACGTCTCAAAAGAGGCAAACAGATACGATGTGAATTAATTTTCTGGATTCTGGACTCTGCTGGCAAGTGAGATCAACACAATTAAAAAGGAAGTTGATGAATTGTTAATCTCTCTGTAATTGCAGCAAATGCTATCTATTTCAATTCTTAATTATCAGATATTGTCCAAAATCAGGAGAGGATAACTCAACAGGATAGGCATAAATATTTGGGCATTTATGACAAATTTCTTGTTATTATCTGGTAGCAAAGCCAAGAGATATTTCTGTTATTGAGGCTTGTCAGCATCACAGCCCTGAATTTTATATTGAGGAAGCGGTCTTTGTTCTTGGAATGAAAACTATGGTTAACTTGGCCCTTGAATACCTTCAAAAATTTAATGATCAGAAATGAAAAATTCAATTGTCTTCAGCTTTATGCTTTTGCTTGCACTGGGTATGCACGCGCAGGAGGAAATAGAAAAAGCACTATTTGAGTTGCCGGATATCATTTTCCAACAGATAGAAACAAAGGCTGATTATGAAGCCTGTTATGAACTAAGAATCAAGCAGCCGATTGATCACAATGATCCTTCAAAAGGCCATTTCTATCAAAGAGCCTATTTGAGTCACATGGGTTTCGATGCTCCAAGTGTGATTGTCACTAACGGATATGGTAGACCCAGTAACAATATTACAGAATTGGCATCCTTACTGGGCGCGAACCAGATCAATGTAGAGCACAGGTATTTTCTGGAGTCTGTTCCCGAGGAGATGGACTATGATTACCTCAACTTTGTTCAGGTCACAGCGGACTTGCATAAGATAAACACCATCTTCAGGTCAATATATGATGGACCATGGGTCGCTTCAGGAATCAGCAAGGGCGGAACCACCACAATATTTTACAGATATTTTTATCCTGATGATGTGGATGTAAGTGTTCCTTATGTGGCGCCGGTTAACCTGAGTGATGAAGACCCGCGTATATATAGCTTCCTGGACACCATTGGCTCTGATCAATGCCGAGCGGATATATATGCTTACCAAAGAGATCTGTTGACAAATGCAGATGAATATAAATCATTGCTCAAGTGGTTTGCCAAGGGTAAAGGCCTTGAATTCAATTATCTCAGTTTTGACGAGGCCTTTGAATATGCCGTCCTTGAATATCCTTTTTCTTTCTGGCAATATGGCAGGGATTGCAGCAAGATCCCCTCGCCGGATACGGATACAGAAACAAAGCTGAATTACTTCCTGGACATAGTGGGTCTGCAATTTTTTTCCGACTCGGATATGAAAGCCTATGCTTCGCATTATTATCAATCAGGGACCGAGATGGGTTATTACGGCTATGAAACAGAAGACTTTGAGGGCCTGCTGAAATATCTGCCTATGGACCCGCATCCTTCAGCGGTATTTATGCCCGATAAAATGGTAAAACCATTTGATGCCAGTCTTACAACACAGGTTTTTGAATGGACCAAGGAAGCAGATAATATGATTTATATCAATGGTGCATTAGATACCTGGTCTGCAACGGCTGCACCTCCTTCAGACCAGAATAATTCGCTCTATTATTTTCTAGAAGGCAAGCATCATGCAACGGCACGTATTGCTTCAATGAATTCTCAGGAGAAAAACTTATTGATTGGCAAGCTGGAGGAATGGCTTGGAATAGAGATTAAATAACAGCTTATCAAAGGGCTATGGCTAAAGCCAGGGATGGGGTACCATAGCATCTTGAATTGTTGCCTGCTGCCATTTAGATTAAAAAGCATCCAAAAACATAGTCAAAGCATAGTTATATTCGTTATGTATCAAGAATGATATAAAAGCCCTTTGTCATCCTGGAATATTTTTAATGAAATGTGCTTATCTCTTTGAACACTAGGCATTTAGGATCAATTGGCGACTTGCATTAATTTTCAATATTTTTTAAATTGAACGACTTTGGCGAATTTTTTTCCGGCGAAGGCGGTTGTATTGCTGGATAGAGGCTATTTTGCCTTAGTAGTGTAAAAGATTTTGTATGGTCAACCAGGCGGGTAGTTACGATCTTCTTATTCAAAAATTGGATCGTTTTATACGAAAATTCTATCTCAACCAACTTATACGAGGGCTGCTGTACTCAACAGGATTTATAATCGGCCTTTTCCTTCTATTCAGTCTTCTTGAAAACTATTTCTATTTCGACAAAGCCGTTCGCAAATTGATATTCTTCGGGTTCATAGCTTTTGCCCTGATGAGCACGTCGCTATTTGTCCTGATTCCGGTATTGAAATATTTCAAATTGGGTAAGCAGATTAACCATGAAACTGCTGCTGTTATTATCGGGGATCATTTTATCGATGTTAAGGATCAGTTGTTAAACGTTTTGCAGCTCAAAAAACAGGCCAGTGGAAAAACAAGTATAGAGCTGATCAGCGCAAGTATTGATCAGAAATCTGCAAGGATAAGCCCGGTACCTTTCAGATCTGCCATTGATTTGAGTAAGAACAGGAAATATCTGAAATATGCCCTTCCTCCTGCATTGATTCTTATCGTTATTTTCTTCGCCTCACCAACGATGATTACTGAGCCAACACACAGGATAATTAATAACAATATAGAATTTGAAAAGGCAGCGCCATTCAGCTTTGATATAATCAATGAAAATCTGGATGCTGTTCAATATGAGGATTATACCATCGAAATGATCACAGAAGGGACAGTGGTTCCCAACGAAGTTTTTATCGATGTTGACAATTTTCAATACAGGATGAAAAAAAGCGGGAACAAGCTCTTCAGCTATACTTTCAAGAATGTACAGGATTCGCAAGACTTCAGCTTCTTTTCTGGTACTGTCAGAAGTAAATCTTATGCGCTTAAGGTTTTGCTCAAGCCAAGTATAAGTTCCTTTGATTTGCACCTGGACTATCCATCCTACACAGGAAGGAGAGATGAAGTAGTGAGTAATATTGGTGACGTCGTCATCCCTGAAGGCACAAAAGTAAACTGGCACTTTATCACAGAAAACACAGATGCTGTGTCTTTCAAGTTCAGTGGTGATAAAAATAAAACCGCCGAGGCTGAAAGAAGATCGGATAATAGTTTTCAGTATGAGAAAATGATATTCAAGGATCAGATTTACAAAATATATTATGCCAACTCTATGGTTCCGGCTCCTGATTCAGTGGCATACGCAATAAATGTGCAGTCAGACGAATATCCTGAGATCAGTGTGGAGAGTTTCAGGGACAGCCTTGAAAAAAACCTGGTCTACTTTATAGGTTCTGCAAGCGATGATTATGGCCTTCTGTCTGTCAACTTTAATTATACAGTCAACAGAAATGATGGATCGATTCAGGATAAGAAGATGCCGCTGATTAATCCAAAATCAAGAGAAACGGACTATACCTACAGATTTGATATATCAGAGCTGGCGCTAAAGCCCGGAGAAAAGCTCAGCTATTATTTCGAGGCTTTCGATAATGATGCTGTGAATGGCAGTAAATCGGCGCGGACATCAGTCCTGCTTTTTGAAAAACCGAGCCTTGAAGAATTTGAGCAGCAGGAAGACCAGAATGAGGAGGACATAACGGATAAGCTTGAAAATTCCCTTAAGGAGTCAAAACGCATTCGTGAGGAATTGAGAGAGTTGAGAGATAAAATGCTTCAAAAGAGAGAACCCGATTGGGAGGATAAGAAAGAACTTGAAAAACTCATGGAGAGGCAGAATAAAATGGAGGATGAGTTAAAAGAAGCCAAGGAGAAGTTTGATGAGAATCTTGAAAATCAAGAGGAGTTTACAC
>RFSX01000131.1 GCA_009923745.1 Chitinophagia bacterium | reverse complement strand
GTTTCCACTTCAGCATTGTAAATGTTTCCGGCAGCAACAATATCCTGATGACCATCCTGATTCAAATCAAGAATAACTGAGCTGAGTATAGGGCCATATTGAGCTGACATGGGGAGATCCTTAAATTTAAATCCATTATTACCATCGCTGAGCAAGACAGCAGACTTGAAGTTATTTACGGTATAATGCAAAGCATCATCAATCTTATCTTTTCCATAGATGCCCAAAAGGTCTGATTCTGCAAAAGCGCTATAGGTGGGAAATTTCTCTTTTATAAAAGGCATTTGCTGAGAACTGCATTCACGCCCCCTCACTGGTAATAGTTTCCCTTTACTTTCCTTACTCAATACGATATCAAGATTACCGGACTCATCAAAGTCATTGCAGAATACGTGGAACTCTTTATCTTTCTTGGCTCCAAACTTATTATTCAATCCAAGATTACCCAGCATGTAGTCTGGGTATCCATCCTCATTGAAGTCCCCTTCAGTAAGAGAATACCACCAGCCACGGCCAGTAATTTCTTCGAGTGATTTTCTTTTAAAGCTGTTTCCGTCATTGACCATTACTTCAATGCCCATCCACTCACCACTGACGATCAAGTCCAGGTCGCCATCTTTGTCGTAATCGCTGAATAAAGCATCTGTAATCATGCCCAGCTCATTTAAGCCCGGCATAAGTTCTTCACCCGTATCTACAAAAGATCCATTGTCATTGCGTAAGAGAGCCGACCTGGCAGGCATTGGATACCTTCCTGGAACGACGCGACCTCCTACAAAAAGATCTTCATCGCCGTCACTGTCAAAGTCTCCTTTGCTGACAGAATAACCGCTGAAGTTCAGTTTGGGTATTTTATTATTAGCACGATTAAACTTGCCATTGCCATTATTTACATAGTATCGGTCATTGTAATAGGAACTGCCAATCGGATGTTCATTACCACCGCTAACAACATATAGGTCCAGGTCACCGTCATTATCACCATCAATGAAAACAGATCCCAAGTCTTCATATTCTTTATCTTTTTCAAATACTGGCGACGGATATTTGCGGAATGATCCATTCTTTGTCTGTATTAAAACCTGGGATGCAAAACCCTTGGCACCGGAAAAAAAGATATCATCCAGTCCGTCACCATTGACATCTCCAATACTGCTTTGAGGACCCAGCGTAGAATATTTTTGTGGAAGCAATATTTCTCTGCTAAAATCATCAAACGCTTCTTCCGCATGCGATAATGCTAAATCATTGCTCAATTCAATATCCCTTATAAACAGTGGATTCTCTTTTTTGGGATTAAATTCTTCATTACCGGCATTATTATAATCCACAGTTATTTTCGAATTAACCCTTAATCCCGAAAGCCGTTCGGTTTTTCCATCGGGCCATACTACTGTTAGGTTTATGGTTTTAGGTATTGCTAAACCAAGTCCAAAAATGATATCCTGAGAAACAGAAGATTGGAAACCGCGATTGAGATAATGTTGGATAAGCTGTAATTCACCTTCTTTTTCCAGATATAATTTAGCTCCTATACCTATTGGATTATTTGATGGCCCTTTTAATCTGATGGTAATATAATTGTTGGTGGATTGATTTTCGTAAAGACTTGCATAGTCGTCCAGGTTATTTACAATAAGGTCTAGGTCACCGTCATTATCAAAGTCGGCATAGGCAGCACCACTGGAGTTAATATTCTGATTCATTCCATTTTGGCTGGTTATATCCTCAAATCTTGATTCTCCTTTGTTGGCATAGAGATAATTTCGGATTTTTCTTGCAGGGATCATGCTAAATAATTCCTCCATAGTCATGGGGCCTTCTTGCACTCTTTGCTGAATCGCAATTTTAAAATCATTGTCGGTCATGTCTCTTTTGATACCATTAGTCACAAAAAGATCCTTCAAGCCATCATTATCAAAATCTGCCAGTAGGGGAGCCCAACTCCAGTCTGTATTCGCGACTCCTGAAGCTTGCGCTATATCGCTGAACACATTATTACCCCTATTTAATTGAAGTGCATTGGTCATATATTGATAATGGTTACCGAGCTCAACAAGCTTAAAAAACTGCTCGGTACTCATTCCTGCCATATTCTTTTTGTTGGTTTCATGGTTTTGGGACACCATGTCAAGAACAATAAGATCAGCTCTCAGGTCATTATTTATATCAGCAATATCAGAACCCATGCTGAAGAAAGGGGTATGGTCCATAAATTCGGTCAACCTGTCAGTGAAGCTTCCATCTCCATTATTTATCCAAAGATGATCTCCTTGGATAAAGTCGTTGCACACATAGATATCCTGCCATCCATCATCATTGAAATCATAAATACTGGCACTCAGTCCGAATCTATTATTCGCTATCCCAGCATTTTGGCCGACTTCTGTAAATTGGCCATTATCATTGCGGTATAATTTATCTGATGTGAATCTGTCAATGGAGAATTCTGTATCAGGATTATAAACTATAGCTGAATTAAAATCAGGCCTGTGATTTAATAAAAACAGATCTAGATCTCCATCATTATCATAATCAAGAAAATAAGATTGGGTGGAATATGCAGAATCGTCTAGACCATATTCAGCAGCTTTTTCTATAAATCCATTGCCATTCTGATTTATATACAGCTTATTGGAACGTAATTCTTCATTGCCCATACCGGATTTACATACATAGAAGTCTATCCAACCATCTGTATTAATGTCTATAGCACTGACACCTGTAGTCCATCCTTTATCACCGGAGAGTCCCATCTCAGAAGTGATGTCCTTAAATTTCATGTCCCCTTCATTCAAGTATAATCTATTAGCTTGTTGATTTGCAGTTAGATAAACGTCATCTAAACCATCATTATTGATATCGGCAACAGTAACGCCTCCTCCGTTATATATGTAGTAATAATTGAGAAAGTTAAAGTCGTGTGATTCAGCAACTTCGTTCTTGAAGTTGATTTTACTTTCAGTAACGGGAACGATTCTGAAGAGAGAATCGTATGATTTCTTACTGTCTGCTTCCTCTTTACATGAAGAGAATGAGACTACAAAAAGGGTAAGAGTTAAGACTCTTAGTAAAAAGGATTTCATTTTCTTTTTATTTGCACTTAAATTGTCCTGTTCTGATTGAGTATGGCCGAGTCACAATTTTACAAAATTACATAATAGTACATGCGCTTTTTGATTACTATCTGCGATAGTTAAATATTATGATCGAATCCGAAACCAAGGCCAATCAGGAAAAAAAATAGTCCAATAATGTTCTAAACATCATCAAGACTACCCTGCGGAATAATATTGAGCTGATTAATAGTCCTGACAATAAGGCAAATGTTTTATTAAGTTTAAATGCGAGATAGGATTTCAAAAAGGGGGTAGAGGATTTTTACAAGATATTGGCCAGACCATACAAAATTCCAGCCTACCTTCCTGGTGTTCAGGTGAGGTAAGCTTTGTTGAAACCATATAGATTTTTATTTTCATAAAAAAAAAGCACTATGTCAGCAGAGGAATATGCTGAACAAATAAGGGAAGCCAAACTTAGCAGAAAGCCTATTTCACCCCTCAGCAGAGAAATAGGACCAGATAATGTCGAATTGGCTTATGAGATCCAAAACATTAATACCCAGCTCAGGGTAAACTCGGGATCCCGGCTTGTCGGTAAGAAGATTGGTTTGACATCATTCGATGTACAAAAGCAATTGGGCGTCGACCAACCGGATTATGGTGTTTTGTTTCACGACAGTGAAGTTTTGAATGGCGCCAGTTTATCCTTTTCAGAACTCATTCAGCCAAAGGCGGAAGCTGAAATAGCTTTTGTTTTGGAAAAGACTCTGGATAAGCCGGATATGACAATTGTCGATATCATCAAATCCATAGAATTTGCTCTGCCGGCGATTGAGATAGCGGATTCAAGGATTGAGGATTGGAACAT
>RFSX01000014.1 GCA_009923745.1 Chitinophagia bacterium | reverse complement strand
CTTGACCGCATCTTCTCCAAAGGTTTCATAAAAGTCGCCAACGCGAAACAAAAGAATCGCATCGGGATGCTTACGTTTAACCTCGAAGTATTGCTTCATCAAGGGCGTAAGCTTGGCTTTCGGTGCTGTATTTTTGGTCACTGTCCCCAAAGTCTATCGTTCACAGGTTTAAAATTTACTAAGTTATATTAAATATAGTGAGCATGTGATGTTTTACTTCCTTTTCTTGAGCAGAGCTATTGTTCTTTTAAATAATAATATCATATATTTGCGGCGTTAAATCCTGAAGCTCGGTGAGCGAGGTAATCAGGGATGGATTAACCATAGAAATTTTAACCAATGCCAGTAAAAATTAGATTAGCACGTCGTGGCCGTAAGAAAAGGCCTTATTACCATGTGGTTGTAGCCGATGCAAGAGCTCCCAGAGATGGTAAGTACATTGAACAGATTGGGTCATACAACCCGATGACCGTTCCAGCATCCATTGAATTAGACAGAGACAAAGCCTATGATTGGCTTATGAAAGGAGCACAGCCTACTGATACTGCGCGTGCTATCCTCAAATTCAAGGGCGTTTACTACAAAAGACACCTTATGAGAGGGGTTGCTAAAGGTGCATTCTCAGAGGAAAAAGCCAATGAAATGCTAGAGGACTGGATTGCTGACAAAGAAGCAAAAGTAGCAGGCAGAAAAGAAGAAACAATACGTCAGAAAGAAGAATTCTGGAAGATGGTTTCTGGCGAAATTAAGCCTGTTCAAAAGGGAGCTGACAAGGAAGCCGGTGAAGCATTCCGTGAGTCAGGAGAAGAAGAGGCACCCGCCGCTGAAGCAGATCAGGAAGCTGCACCACAAGCAGAGGCAGCAGGTGAAGAAGCGCCAGCAGCAGAGGATGTTGCTGTAGAGGAAACGCCAGCAGAGGAACCTGCAGCGGAAGAGGAGGCAAAGGAAGAAGTAAGTGAGGAGCCTGCTGCTGAAGCCCAAGAGGAAGAAGCACCAGCTTCTGAAGAAACAACTCCTGCCGCAGATGAACCTGCAGCGGAAGAGGAGACAAAGGAAGAAGAGTAGTGTATATAGATGATTGAGAAACTCAATTATCGCTATATTTATACAGATATTTAGTCAGAACGGAAATTTTAGGAACCTAGTAAAGCTTGATGTTTTACTAGGTTTCGATTTATAATAATCAAGCTGTTATATCATGATAGAGTTAGATAAAAAATATAAAACCGCACTGGATAATGTAAAATCCAGCATTCAGCTTTCTGAGGAATTAAAGAATTACCTTGACGAAGAAGGCACTGAAGAATACAAAGAACTGGTCTCTAAATTTGAGAACTCAATCCATGAAATATATGAACAGGTAGCCGCAGATAATCCTCTGCAGCTTCTTTCACTCGAGAAATACCTGTTGGATGAACAGTTTGAAGGACTCTACTTGCCAAAGGTTTTAGGTTATTCTGTACTTAGAGGCCGCGTAAATGAAAATGTAAAGTATCACAGACCCCAGGAACACTTTGCTGAAGTACTTGAATTCATAATTAACTCATCCAATTTTGAACAGATAAAACAAAGAGTTGGTCAAAGCATCCAAGTAGGCTTTGCTTTAAGCAGCGATATCTGGATTACCAATACCATTGACAAGGTGACTAATAAAAGAGTAAAATCTTTTTTAAGCAGTCAAAAGATGCACAGGTATCTGGACCCTAAGATCAGAAATTCAGCTCTCGTTAAATACAGAAAGCAGTTTCAGAGTTTGAATTTTCAAACAGCTGTGTTTCCGTCAGATTTACACGAATTCCAGTTGGAAGCTGAATCGATTAAGGATTTTTTGATTTACAGGGCAAAATCAGATTACGACAACAGCAATATTCTTCCAGCCATTAACGAGCTTCTTTCGAATGCAAAGTTGAGAGAAAGCATTGATATGTATGAGATATGTATCATCCTTGGATTATACTATAATCTGGATGAGAAAGGCGCTAAGCTTCTCGGAGAGGATTCAACAAAGGTTAGAGAAAAACTGGACCAATCAGGTGCGCATTTCATGAGCTTTTTAAATGCCCATAGCGACAAGGTTAACGGCATAAGCCAGGATGCTGAAAGAAGCCTTGCTTCTTATATAGACAGAGGCGTCAGCGACATTTTAACGAATTATTTCAGTGTTCTTGATAAAGTCAACAGCTTGGGTTACGTACATGAAGATGCTCTTGCCGCTGTCAGGGAGTATTATTATAAGAATGAAGGGCTTTCAATAGAAAATGAAGCTATCAGAAAGTCGATTTTATCAAAACTCAGACAGTTTTTGCAGAATCTTCAGCCTGACGATTACAATGAATACTTTGAAATAAATAAGACTTTTACTGCCTATATGGACATCTTTAGCAATCAGAAGTTCAACCAGG
The DNA here is from genome assembly GCA_009923745.1 of Chitinophagia bacterium. Lineage (GTDB taxonomy): Bacteria > Bacteroidota > Bacteroidia > Chitinophagales > Saprospiraceae > RFSX01. The sequence continues at coordinate 16,948 of RFSX01000014.1, read as the reverse complement.
ACCTCAAAGATCTTTGCCTAAAATATGTCAAGCGATGTCTGAAACAATTTACTGACAAGAGAGGTAAGGAATATCAGGATATTAAGAAGTTTATCAAGGCCAGCTTCGTGGATTATGGTTTTATGACCGAAAAAGAGGTCAACGAAATATTCAAAACAAGGAGAAAACCACGCAGCTAGTCGAAAAAATCATGTATTCTTAGGCTAAAAGCCGCATCTTAATATCAAAATTAGGAAAGTGGTTTTTGAATTTATTTCCGGTATCAGAGCCTACCTCAAAGGTGCCAAGTACTATTTTAAAGGATTTACTGTTGCATACGTCCTGGTTTCGGGGGTGCTAAGCCTTATCGTTTTTCTTGGATTGGTTTGGTTGGCATATTCCTATGGTGATGATGCCGGCTTCGCATTTGCACAAGGTATACTAAGCGATAGCGAGGAAGCGGGATTGCTGTCGACAATACTGTCGTGGATGACCCGTATCCTTCTATGGATTGTAATCATATTTGTTTTCAGATATATCATCCTCATTATAACAGCTCCTATAATGGGTATACTTTCAGAAAAGGTAGAACAAGGTGAAACCGGACTTGACATTGATCAAAGTCTAAGCATTTGGAAACAGTTCTATCTGATAGGTCGTGGCACGCGTATAGCCATATCCAATCTTGGTAGAGAATTGAGTATAACGATTGTGCTTCTTCTGATAAGCCTTATCCCCGGCGCTGTAATCGTTACGACGCCTCTCATATTTGTTGTGCAGGCATATTATGCCGGATTTGGCAATCTCGATTTCTTCATGGAACGGCGATTTGATACAAGAGATTCAAGAAAATTCGTCTCAAAACATAAAGGAGTTGCTATTGCCAACGGAAGTGTATTTCTCCTGTTGCTTGTTATACCCCTGGCAGGACCATTCATTGCGCCAAGTTTTGCAAGTATAGCTGCTACAATTTCAGGTCTTGAGCTACTCGAAAAAGACTATACGTTTTAAAACTCGGAATGTATCGGACTCAAAGGATAATACATAGATCCCTGATCTCAGATTGAGCTGCCGTAAATCCAGTTTTGATTCTTTGAGCTGTGAAAGTTTCATTTTTATGATACTTTTGCCATCCTTTCCATATAAAATCAAATTTGCATCTTTCATAGAATTCGGAAGCTTGTTCCACTCAACAAAATGAGCAGTGGGATTTGGAAAGATTTCAAGCATCTCTGAGACTGACTCCGAAGTACTGCTTACAAAGTCAATAATTATAAGACTGTCAATGGAACAGCCGTTGGCATCACGAATACTGAGAAGGTATTCTCCCTGTTCAAGGTTTTGTGCTAATGAATCCAGAAACAAGCCCTTGTCATCGGGACTCCATTCGTAGGAGTAGGGTAGTAATCCACCTGTTACATGTGCCGTTATCTGCCCTCCCAATGCTTCGTCGGCATCTCGCACATCCAATTCAAGGTTTAATGCTGTCGGACTTGTAATGACGAAAGTTTCAGTTTCAATAATACAATTATTGGCATCGGAAACAGTGGCAAAATATTCTCCATTAGGAAGCATAGGTATTGTGCTCCCGATATGCCCGTTATTCCATTGGACTTCGATTGGCTCAGTACCTCCAAATGCAAGTATATCAACTGAGCCTTCATAGAAGCCAAAACAAGGATTGTTGGAAATTGAAATACTCCGGTATTCAAGTAGGTCAGGATCTGTAATTGTAATAGAGTCACTGATTCCTACACAGCCTTCAGCGTCCGTAATCGTTAAATTATAGATGCCGGAAGAAAGAGCTGGCAAGGTATCGGACCTCATATTCTTAACTAATTTCTTACCTGAACTCCAGTTAAAGTCAAGGGGCATTATTCCATTATTGCTTACTGCAATCAGGGAGGCATCATCAAAACCAAAGCAGCTTGGGATGCTTTCAAGTATTATACTTACATTCACCTGTTCATTTTCGACAATGACAGGGATGCCTTCAATTTTCGACTTACATCCCAGGAAGTCAGAAACCGTAAGAGCGTAAATACCTGCTTCCAGCATTTCAATTTTATCAAGTCCTGGCTTGATTTCAGAAAGATGACTCCAATTATATCTATAAGGTGGAACACCTCCAGATATCTCGAGGTCTATTGAGCCTCCACTACTGTCTTGGCATCGGATATTCTCTATGCTAATAATATTGATATCTAAGACATCATTTTCTGAGACTAAAAGGTTTTCCAAAACAGCTGTACACGCATTTGCATCCGTTAATGTAAGATTATAGAGTCCGGCAGGAACAGAGATCAAATCTTTAGCATTTGTCCCATCAGACCAACTGAAATCATAGGGCTCGACACCACCAGAAACTTCAATTTGAATTGAACCATTTTCAGCTCCTGCGCATGAAATATTTTCTATTTGAACAACGGATACATTTATTTCTTCAGCTTGATTAAGAATAATAGTTTCGATGACTTCCTGACAATTGTTAGCATCGATGATACTTACGCTGTAGACACCGGCAGGCGCATTACTCAAAAGATTCCCACTTGTACCATTACTCCAATTATAAGTATATGGCCCCTGCCCACCAAAAGCAGCAACTTGTGCTATTCCAGTTGTTTCACCAAAGCAATCCAAATCTCGTTTCAATATAACATCTGCATTGATGTTGGATTGTGCGGTCAGCTCTATACTGTCCGTAACAAGCAAGCAAGAATTGAAGTCACTGATACTTGCTTGATAAAAACCTGCGTTTAAGGATTCAAGGCGTTCACCAGTCTTTCCATTGCTCCAGGAAACTATATATTCTTCAGAACCTCCACTTATAAAAAGTTCTATTGATGCATCTGAAGCACCTCTGCATGATTCTGGAGTCACACTGACAGAATAGCTTAGAACCTGTGGGCCGCTTATACTAATTTCTTCCGTAACAACTTGACAGCCCTGTGCATCTGTTATAGTACAAACATATATTCCATCAGATAATCCATTAGAATTACCTGAAGTAGATCCCGTATTCCATAAGTATGTAAATGGCTCATTATCTCCATCTGCAACAAGCTCTATTGAAGCATCATTGGCTCCTATACAACTTGGCACTGTAACAGCACTTATAAAATAGCCTAATTCCACCGAAGCTAAGTCGTCACCCATTCCATTACAGTTATCATCTATAAAGTTGCATGGTATTTCTGGAGATGATGGATTAACCAAAGGATTGTTATCGTCACAATCGCCATTTAAAGAACTGAAGAAAGGAGGGATTGAAGTTGAACAAAAGTATTGAGGGTTCCCAGAACCATAACCATCCTGATCTAAGTCCGGAAAATATTTACTTAAGGGTACAGAATCCAGAGCTATCAATTTGATATGATCAAGAGCCATATCTGCCCGTTGAGATCCAGCATATCGCATAGCCAAAAAACGCATTTCAAAATGATCTGTAATTGGAGGCAAATCCAATTGTACGTATTGCCATTCCACAGAACGGAGTGATGGTGCAGTCCAGAAAGTAAACCAGGTGCCTGCCCCAATATTCAGTTGTAATTGCAATTGAGCACTGGAATCTACATTCATGTTATAATAAAAAGAAAGATGACACGAACTATCATCAATTATCTTGAGACATGGACTCATTAGAATGCCCATGGTATCCTGAGTTTGTATACATTCCAATGAGGCTTCTGTATAAATGTATTTTCCCAATTCAGCGATATCTCCTGCCGGTCCGGTAAGAGCAGTAGGAGTTTCGCCTGTTGATACTTTCCAGCTTGAAAGTTTTATATCATTTTTATTCTGCCATATTGGGCCGGTAAAGCATGTATCCCGACATGATAAATTGCATAAATTCAATGCATCAAAGCTTTCGGACAGAATACTGTTAGCACAGGCGGTTGTAAATTCCTGTGTGCAAATCAATTCAGATTCCAAACCACTCATGCAAACAGAACTGACATCGAGAATATACTCTGTTGATGGCTCCAAACCGGTTATAATAAATTCCTTTCGGAAACATTCTTCATATTCTACCACACTTAGGGCAGGGGGATCCACTTTTCTTCTGTAAAGAAACTTTATACGATCACAATTATTACTTTCTATCCAATCCAGTTTTACAGTAGTAGCTTCAATATCACGTATATGAAAATCTTTAGGCCGGGTACAACTCACTTCACCAAATTCAAGCTCTACATGGCGCAATGCTCCCACATCAGATTCTGCTGCATCGCATATCACTAAGCTCCATGTACCATTTACTGGTTCCCCTGCAAACAGCTCCTGAAAATTCTCAAGCGGAATAAATTCACCTGTAAGATCACCTGTCGGATTTTGCAGTTTTGAACACGAAAAAGGATTAAAAACGAGACTGTTTTCACAATTTGGGGATAGGGGATCACCCAGATTACTCTTGCCATTGCCGGATTGCTGAAATAATCTACATAGAGAGCCGGATGGAGACTGCAGGCTAATTTGAAGATCCGGAGGCCAGCTATGCTCTACAATAATACTGACACTCTTGAATTCAACATCATCACCTATATACAAATCGTTAAAAGCATCAACCAGAATATTAAAGTGTTCTCCCTGCGGACAATTATTATCTCCCAGAGTTAAATTTAAACCACATTCACCATTGTTGCGTATTGCGGTAGAAAAAAAATAGGGCCCATTCCAGGCACTGTATATTTGATTAGGGCATTGTGCCCTAAGATAAAGTTCATAGGAACTTCCGGGGCTCAAGCCATCAAGAGTATAACGGGTAGTCGTTAAGCCCGCAACATTGGCTATAAAACTTCTGGTAAAGCCTCGTTCGCCAAATTCGATTTCCCAGGTATCAACCTGGGTATTTGTATCATCCCATTCAAGTTGTACAGAAACATCAGTAATGGAACTGATGCTATTAAGTATAGGAATTTGGCAGTTCTGTGAGAATAAAACTACAGGTAATAATGCATAGCTAAAAAAGAACAAAGCTTTTGTCAAAGCGGATAGTGGGATCCCATACTCTGCCCTTAAATTCATAATGAACTAAGTTAGTTTAAAAAAAATCAAGTCCTTGTAATCCCAGAGACTTATTGCAATTATTTTACAACTACATTAATCATTCTTCCCGGTACGACAATCGTCTTTAGAATAGTCTTACCCTCTACCCACTTAGTCAATTCTTCCAGAGTCAAAACTTCCTTTTCCAGATCTGCTTTACTCATAGAATTAGGGAATGACTTTAAAAACCTCTTCTTACCATTTACGCAAACCGGATATTCGATTTCATCCTCTACGAGATAAGATGCCTCAAAATGCGGATAGGAAGCAATGTGCACGGAACTGTCATTGTCAAGTTTTTTCCACAACTCCTCCGATACGAACGGGGCAAAAGGGGCTATTAGTCTGACCAATGGTTCCAGGACAGCCTTTTTATTGCAATTCAATTTGCGTAATTCATTGACACAAATCATCATAGCACTGATAGCCGTATTGAATGAGAAGTTGCCGATATCATCTCTTACCTTCTTTATGCATTGATGTAAAACTTTCAGCTCTGCTTTAGCAGCTGCATCCTCACTAAGCATAAATTTCTCTTCATCATGATAGAGTCCCCAAAATTTTCGAATAAATTTGGAAACCCCTTCAATTCCTTGGGTATCCCATGGTTTGGATTGTTCAATAGGGCCCAAGAACATTTCATATAGCCTGAATGTATCAGCACCATACTCTGCAACCACATCATCCGGATTGACAACATTATAATACCTCTTGGACATCTTGCCGACCTCTGAAAATGTTTTTAGAGTGACTTCCGAAGCTTTGCCATTCATGAAGTCAGATGCCTCAAACTTTCCTTGTTGTGTTACGAACCGTGCTGACTTGTAATCGGGTCTCCACTCAAGAAATGATTTGATGCCTTTTTCATCAAGATAAGAATCATTGGAGCCATATTGGCTGACAAAGTCGATGTGTACCGGTATCCTTGCGTATTCACCTTCCTTGTTTTCCATCAAATTTGCACAATAGAATACATTGCTGTCATCGGAATCCTTAACGAGAGCTACAAATTCAATAACGCCCTGAATCATACCCTGGTTGATCAATTTCTTAAAGGGTTCTTCTGTTTTCAGATAACCAAGATCTTTCAAGAATTTGTGCCAGAACCTGGAATATAATAAGTGTGATACGGCATGTTCTGCGCCACCTACATATAGGTCAACGTTTTGCCAATAGTCGAGAGCCTGCTCAGAGGCAAATGCTTCATCGTTGCCGGGGTCCATGTATCTCAGGTAATACCAGGATGAACCAGCTACTGCAGGCATAGTATCTGTTTCTCTTGTTTTGTCACCTTCATTTACCCATTCCTTCACTCTTGAAAGAGGAGATTGTCCATCCTTTGTGGGTTTGAAATCTTCAACTTCTGGCAGTTTGACGGGAAGTTCATCCACTGTGCAAACACTGGGTACGCCTTCTGAATCAAATAATATGGGAAACGGCTCTCCCCAATATCTTTGGCGACTGAAATTGGCATCCCGCATTCTATAATTGACCCGAACTTTACCCAAATGAGAAGATTCGATCTTTGCATTTATTGTGTCTATTGCATCAAGTACTTCGAGCCCATTAAGGAAGTCTGAATTTATCAGCTTACCAACTTTATCCTGCCTTTGAGCATCGGGATACGCAGATTTATCAATGATTTCTACTACTGGCAATTCAAATTTAGTGGCAAAGGCATAATCTCTGTCATCATCAGAGGGAACAGCCATTATGGCTCCGGTCCCATAGTCCATTAATACGTAATCAGCAATCCAAACAGGTACTTTCTGACCATTAAAGGGATGGACAGCATATGCACCAGTGAACTGACCTGAAACTTCTTTTACGTCAGAAAGCCTGTCTCTTTCGGACCTGGTACGGGAGTAGCTCACATAATCATCCACTTTTAGTTTCATACAATCGGTCGTGATCTTTTCAACAAGTGGATGCTCAGGAGCTAAAACCATAAAACTTACACCAAAAATCGTATCCGGCCGGGTAGTGAAAATTTCAATTTTTTCATCATGACCATCAATATCAAAGTAAACAGTAGCTCCCGTTGATTTACCGATCCAGTTAGTCTGCATAGCGATCAGTGACTGGGGCCAATCCACCTGTTCTAATCCTGCGAGCAGTCTTTCTGCATAGGCCGTTATCCGCAAATACCACTGTGTCATTGCCCTCCTCTCTACAGGATATCCACCACGCTCAGAAAGGCCGTCTTTAATCTGATCGTTAGCCAGCACTGTGCCGAGGCCTTCACACCAGTTTACATATCCAATGCGGCGATACGCCAGGCGATATGAGCTGAGTATATCACTTTTTTGCACGGCACTCTTAGCGTTCCACTCATCGGCACTGAAATCTTCAGCATCGGAACTGAAGGCATTCACAGCTTTAGAACCACCGCCTGAAAATTTGTCGGTAAGTTCCTTTATCGGTAAAGCTTTGTCCTGATCAAGGTCGTAATAATGTTCAAACAAAAGGCTGAAAATCCATTGCGTCCATTTATAGTATTTTGGCTCACAGGTTATGACTTCGCGACTCCAGTCAAAGCAGAAACCTATATTTGACAGCTGTTCCTTGTACCGAGATATATTTTCGCGTGTAGATACGGCAGGGTGTACCCCTGTAGCAATGGCATATTCTTCTGCAGGTAAACCAAAAGCATCAAAGCCCATAGGGTGAAGAACATTAAAACCAGTCATGCGCTTATATCGGCTGAATATATCAGATGCTATATATCCAAGAGGATGTCCTACATGCAGCCCTGCGCCAGAGGGATAAGGAAACATATCCAAGACATAATATTTGGGCCTATCAGACGTGTTTTCAACTTTATACAGTAAATCGGCTGACCATTTTTTCTTCCAATACTTCTCTATTTCCTGAAAATCGAACACCATAGACTATAATTTACTCGCTTTAATGATTTAAGCTGCGAATATAAAAATAGCTATTTATTTAACGCTTTGATTTATAGTATTGATAAGCCTTAAAGGGTAATCGGTTATGATTCCGTCGACAGATAATTCAATCATTTTAGACATATCTTCTATCCGATTAACCGTCCAGGGGATCAACTTCATCTTGTGCTCGGTACAGTAATCCCGCATCTTTTGATTTACAAGGCCATAATAGGGACTGTATATTTCTGGAGTAAAACCCAATTTATCAATATTTGCCTCGATGCCATCCCGATTTTGTATAAGGTATACCAGGGAAACATGAGGGTAATTACTACGGATGTACTTTAATGTTCTCGTATCGAAACTCTGCACACTTGTCCGAGATAGTATACCAAGACCTTCCAGTTCCTTGATGAGAAGGTCTGAATATTCACCAACCTCTGGATGGTAGATAAGGTCTCCTTCCGGTCGGCTTTTAATTTCGATATTATACAAATGTTTCTTTGAAAGCTTTTCTGCTGCTTGTACCACTTCTCTAAGGCTTGGCTTATAAACGCTCATTTTCTCCTGCTCTTTGAACCTGTGGTTTACTTTACTGCCGCAATCATACGTCTTAACTTCTTCATAGCTCAATTGATATATATTGTGGCTTTCAGCTTCTTCTTTGGAGATTTCACTGCCATCAGGTTGAAGACATATTTCAGAAGACATAAAAGCTTCGTGAGACACAACGATCTGTTTGTCCCTGGAAATGACGACATCCATCTCTAAGCTTGTCACACCGACTTCCAGTGCATATATGAAAGCAGGTATGCTGTTTTCTGGCAAGACGCCTCTGGCACCGCGGTGTCCTTGGACGTCGATACCATGAATAAGTTGTGGTTTATTTGATTTCATTATGACACATGAACTTATGAATAGTGCTAAAGTATATAAGCTAATCAGAATTGTAATCTTATTCATCAAAAAGGCTTTTAGGCATTGGATTTTTTATGTCAATGCATCCCAAAATCATTCTGTTAAACTCTTGCAGCACGTTTACTTTATCGAATTTTTATAAAATCAATGCCAGGCAAATAAAAAAAGGAGCATTGAGAAATATATTAAGATAAGAGTTTATATGTTTGTAGCTATTATGTCTGGTATTTACATCCATAGAGCCTCCAATAAATACATTATACTTTCATTATCTCTATTGCTCTATACCCTGTACTTTTTCTTTTCTATACTATTCAAGGCCATTCCAGCAAGTAATTCAGATTTCAGGAATCAGTCAAGCAGCTATGTCATTCGCATGAACCACGATTGGAATAGCAATGCTGAAAGTAAAGTTATAAATGCACTCACTGAAGTATCCCTTGATAACAAATTGTTAAGTTGGGAATTCAGAGATAAAGAAGTGGCATGGAAAAAGATCAAATCTGATTCATCCTTAGACTTGTTTGAAAACCCTCTGGATCATTATTTCGTGCTTAGATATGAAGGTAAATTAACTGAGAAGCAATTTTCAGATATCCGAAAAGCCGTTGATCAGATAAAAATGATTGAAATGATGGCGCCTTTGCCGGGCATAGAGATACCTTCCTTAACCAAGCTCAAGAATATACAAGTCATCCTTCTTCCATTTATGGTATTTTCATTCATTCTGTTTGTCAGTATACTACACGGGGCAGCTCAAAGCAATTTGAGTTCTAATAAACGGGTTATTGAAAGTCTTTTATTGGCGGGAGCACATCATTCAAAACTATCTGCCGTATTCAGACGTAATGCATTCCTTAACTTTTTCTTTGCTCTAGTGATTGCATTAGTTCTATATTTGACCACGATTTATCTAATAAAAGTGGGATTCATCCTGGAAATAGACGATTTTAAGACCGGGATAATCATCAAATCAATCATTTTACCCACATTGGTCATATTTGTGCTACACAGCATCATCCTATTGTGGAAGGTTGATAAATATTTAAAGTCTATTTAGAATGAGCAAGAAAAAGAAAAAAATCATCGTATCAAATACTACTTCCAGTGAAACTAGTACATCGTCGAGAAGCGCTTCGTACTTCCAATCATCCAATAATCTGTTATTTGGCAAAGAAAATTATAAATGGGTGTTTATAGGAGTGGCTCTTGTCATTCTAGGTATGTTACTCATGATTGGAGGATTTAATGAAAACCCTAACGAATGGGATGAATCTGGTATATATGGTTTCAGACGAACAGTCTTGGCGCCAGCGGTTATCATCGCCGGACTTATAGTCAATGCAATTGCCTTGTTCAAAAAATCAGACCTAAGCTGAAATGGGTGAATTGCTGGAAGCCCTCATACTTGGCATTGTCCAGGGTCTGACAGAATTTTTACCTGTAAGCAGCTCAGGTCATCTCGAGATTTTCAAATTTATTCTAGGTGATAATAGCACTGCTGAAGAGAGTCTGCTTACAACAGTATTCCTGCATTTTGCGACGGCTTTAGCCACTGTCTTGCTCTTTCACAGAGAAGTGAAAGCACTCTTATTGGCTCCTTTTAAAAAGGATGATACGGCAAACAGAAAGCTTATTCTATTTATTATTGTCAGTATGATTCCTGCTGCATTGACCGGTGTATTTCTCGAAGAACATATAAATACACTCTTCAGTCAAAATCTGCTACTGGTAGGTGTTTGCCTTCTTGTGACAGCCTTTCTCTTATGGGTAAGTGAAGTTATCCATGAAGGTGGTAAAAAACTGAACCTGATAAGAGCCCTTATAATAGGTCTTTCGCAGGCGATAGCGATCTTACCAGGAATCTCAAGATCAGGAGCGACAATAAGTACATCACTTTTGATGGGCCTGGACAAAGAAGATGCAGCACGCTTCTCGTTCCTGATGGTGGTACCACTTATATTTGGAAAGATTGCAAAGGATCTTATCAGCGGAGACTTTAGTGCCGACATGCCATCGATAGAATATCTGGCTGTCGGATTTTTGGCTTCATTTTTCACAGGTTTATGGGCATGCCGATTTATGGTAAAGCTGGTCAAAGCATCAAGGCTGCATTGGTTCAGTATCTATTGCATTATAGCAGGTATTTTTGCCATTGGAGCAAGTATAGCCTACTAGTATGCAACTGATAACACAGTCTACAGAAATTAGTGATACGCTGGACTATTTTACGGGAAGTATTATCCTCGTGGATAAACCCCTTGAATGGACATCGTTTGATGTAGTGAATAAGATCAGGTACAAGCTGAAACACTACCATAAAATCAAAAAAATAAAGGTAGGTCATAATGGCACTCTTGATCCCTTGGCAACTGGCTTACTCATGATTTTTACCGGTAAGTACACCAAGATGATTCCTGAAATGGACAAAACAGACAAGTCGTATGAAGCAATTATAAAGTTTGGTGCCGAAACGGATAGTTTTGACAGGGAGACCGAGGAGATAAAGCCAATGAGTATTGAGCATTTAACTGAAGAAAAAATAAAGCTAGCGCTGGACGCGTTTATTGGTGAGCAGCAACAGGAAATACCATTTTATTCTGCTAGTAAGCAAAACGGCGTTGCCATGCACCGTATGATCAGACGTGGTATAGAACCAGAAAGAAAATTCAAGACCGTTGTATTCCATGAAATAGAACTGCTTGATTTTGACCCACCTTACTGCAAAATAGCCGTTAAATGCAGTAAAGGAACGTATATAAGGACTCTAGCAAGGGATTTAGGGAGGAGACTGGAAACAAGTTCCTATCTTTACGGATTGATAAGAACTGCTATAGATTCTTATGCTCTGGAAGATGCTGTCAATTTGGATAGCTTCTGCACAAAATTGGAATGTCTTGAGTATCGAAGTAAATAATATCAGTAAGTATTATGGCTCACAGGCGGCACTTGACGACTTGAGCTTTCATGCCAATGAAGGTGAAATACTTGGGCTTCTAGGCCCCAATGGAGCAGGCAAGACAACAACCATGAAAATCCTTTCTTGTTTTCTTACTCCGGATAATGGCTCAGCTTCAATTTATGGCCTAAACCCTGTTGAAAGTCCGCTGAAAGTGAAGAGCATTCTGGGCTATCTCCCAGAGCACAATCCCCTGTATGGGAGTATGTATGTCAGAGAATCTTTAGAATTTATAGCAGAACTGCATAAACTCAAAAACAAAGGAAAAAGAATCGAAGAAGTTATTGAGATAACCGGATTGGGGCCTGAAAGAAATAAAAAGATAATGCAATTGTCCAAGGGATATAAGCAGCGGGTTGGCATAGCACAAGCTATTATCCATAAACCCAAAGTTCTTATCCTGGATGAACCCATTTCTGGTCTGGACCCAAATCAAATCCAGGAGATCCGTAATCTGATAACAGAACTTAAGAGTCAGTCCTGTGTTATTTTCTCCTCGCACATTCTTCAGGAAGTTGAATCCATTTGCGACAGGGTAGTCATCCTGGACAAGGGAAAACTGGTAGCCAACGACATCATTTCCAATGTATCACAAATGACGCTTGCAGGTCAAAATATTTTCGTCGAATTCGCTGAGGCAGTACGCCTGCAAGATCTCATAAAGATCACTAAAGACATCAGGTGGGAAAAGAAAACAGCCAAGTCCTTTATGGCACAGAGTCCCGCTGGAATAGAATTTCGTGAGATGATTTTTGACTTTGCTGTAGCAAACAACAATAAGATATTGGAGATGCGTTCATCAAAAGTTTCTCTTGAATCGGCATTTAAAACATTGACAAAAAACAAGGAGTCATGATCAGTGTTTTCAAAAAAGAACTTAATCAGTTTTTCAGCAGCCTGACAGCGTACATTGTTCTTGTTGCCTTTCTTATTCTTACAGGTTCTTTCATTTGGATTTTTTCGAGTACCAGTGTCATGAATTATAACTATGCGAGTCTAGGTCAATTGTTTGCTATTGCGCCAATAGCATTTATGTTTTTAATACCTGCCATCACAATGACAAGTTTTTCCGATGAGAGACAAAGCGGCACATTAGAGCTCTTAATTACAAAACCACTGAGTGACCTCGATATCATTCTGGGGAAGTATTTTGCCACCTTAGCTTTGATCGTTATCGCCCTCATACCCACCTTGGCTTATTATTACAGTATCTACCAACTGGGTTCTCCAAAAGGGAATATTGACACAGGAGCAGTCATTGGTTCATATATTGGATTGGTGCTTCTGGGTGCGATTTTCGCATCAATTGGAATATTTATTTCCAGTCTGAGTTCAAACCAGATAGTCAGCTTTATAACCACGGCATTTAGCTGTTTTGCTCTTTTCTGGGTTTTTGATTTTATAAGCAGTATGCCTTCGTTGTACGGGAAACTGGATAATCTTGTAAAGAGCTTGGGTATTGAATATCATTATGAAAACATAAGCAAGGGAAGGATTGACACGCGAGACATCGTTTATTTCCTCAGTCTGATCTTTCTATTTCTCTGGCTAACGTTTGTTTCACTAAACCGGCGTAATAACTTATGAAAAAAGGGAATACGAACATACTGATTCAGTCTGCCCTTACTATCATATTGATTATTCTAGTCAATTTAATAGCTCATAGGTTTTATACTTATGTAGACCTTACAGAAGACAAACGGTTCACCCTGGAAGATGCAACCAAAAAACTGGTATCCGATGTAGACCAGACCATTTTTGTCGAAGTGTTGCTTGAAGGTCAGCTCAACTCAGGATTTATCAGATTGCAAAACAGATGCAGGGAAGTGATGGATCAGCTAAACAATCTAAATCCAAATATTGAATATTCTTTTACCAATACCTCTGAAGGAACAGTAGAAGAAATTAATCAGAGAAGGGAGAAACTCAGACAGGAAGGAATTTTTCCTACAACTGTTTTCATCTTTGAAGATGATCAACGTGTAGAAAAGCTAATATATCCCTATGCTATAATAAATTATGGAGACCGCAGGATTGCTGTAAACCTGCTTGAACCATTGGCACGAGGTGAGAACGAGGAGGAAGCTGTCAACAGATCTGCCATGTTACTGGAATATAAGCTTGCGAGCACAATTTCGAAGCTTATCGCGAAAAAGGCTCCTATAATTGCTTTTACGGAAGGTCACGGTGAATTGGAAGCCAATCAAACGGCCATGCTGGAGACCATACTCGGCCGTACAATGAATACCCTCAGGATTCAGCTTGACAGCGTTTATAACATAAATGACGAAGTTGATATTCTCATAATCGCCGGCCCAGAAGAACAACTTAACGAAAGATCCCAGTTTATCATAGATCAGTATATAATGAATGGGGGCAATGTCATTTGGTTAATAGAACAATTCTACATTAACCTGGATAGCATCAATAACAACAAAGTGTATGTCCCCAGACCTGTAGATCATGGATTGGATGATATGTTCTTTAAATATGGCATTCGAATCAACAGGGATGTTGTGCTTGATCTGGAGAATACCAAAATACCTCAGGTTTATGGGATGTCTGGAGACAGGGCCCAGCAGCAATTATTTCCATGGGTATTTCATCCGCTCTTGCAAGGCAATCAGGAAAGCTCTCTTGTACGGAATATAGATAGAGTAGCCTCTTATTTCCCAAGCACCATCGAAGTGCTGGATTCACCTGAACCCAGGAATTCCACAGTGCTTCTGACTTCCAGTCAATACAGCAGATACCAGGTTTATCCATCTATAAATATTTCATTTGAGACATTGCGTTTACCCCAAAAGCCTGAAGCGTACAACAAGTCTTATTTGCCGGTTGCCGTAATGATTGAAGGTACCTTTAATTCATATTTTAAGAATCGAGTCTCTCAAGTTATGATGGACGGATTAAGGCAAATCAATATGGATTTTAAAGAAAGTAGTACATCATCCAAACAAGCCTTTATTGGCGATGCAGACATCATAAAAAACCTGTACGATCCTGCGACTAACAGAATCAGCCCCATTGGCTTTAATAAATGGGAAGGGTACACATATGAAGGGAATGAAGACTTTATAATCAACACTATAGATTATATGCTTGATGATTATGGTCTTATTGAAGCAAGGAGCAAAAGCTTTAAATTAAGACTGCTTGATCAGGTTCGACTTAAAAAAGAAAAATTAAAATGGCAGGCATTTAATATCGCATTACCAGTCGCTCTCGTTATCATCTTAGGCCTCCTCTTTACTTACTGGCGCAGAAGAAAGTATACTGATTAGACTTTTTCGAGGTATTGTTTAAGCAAGACAAGGACCTGCGGCCAGGAGTCCAGCATTAAATTATAATACCAGTGCCACTCTTCTGTTTTGCCAAATCCTATTTGACTGATTTTCACAAGAGAATAAGCGGATTTTTCTTCAACATCTATTTTTATTCTGGTAGGGCCCAATATGGGTTTTTCAGCGTTGATATAAAGAACATCTTCGAGATGAATATGCGATCTTTTGTTTAGTACATTAATTCGACCTGTCAATATGAACTTGACACCTGCATCCGATTTAAGCCAACTCAAGGCATAAAGCCCTCCATCTTTTTGCTCTATGTATACAGATGCTGTAGCCCACCATTTATTTAATGTATCTGGATTCACAAAAGCATTGATTATATCGGACGCTTTTGACTTGATCCTTATTTCTGCATTGACATTCTTTTTCAATCGGTATCCTTACAGTTTTGCAGATTTCCTTTAGTACGATCGATAGAGTATTCCAACTCTATTCCATTGATATCATTAAGCAGGTAGTTGATGATGTTGTTGATTTCGATGGAACTAAGGTTTTTCAATCCTTCCATTTCTAGCGAATAGATATCCTTGTTTTGGCCGTATCTTATAATGCAAGGCAATGCGTCTAGCTTAACATCAGAGTTCCTCAGGTCGTTTAAAGCCGGATACAATTTTGCTACCCCTCCCGCCTCTGGCATATGACAGCTTGAACAATTGGCAAGGTACAGCGCCTCTCCTTGAGAGTATTTCACGTCTGAACATGAAGTAAGACAATAAACAAGAAATAGAAATACCAGACAGTAAGCCTTAGGATTTTGAATCATATTCATGCAGCAATTTATCAATGTCCTTTAAAAAGCGATCAACATCTTCAGGATCGGTCCCTTCAGCAAATGATCTGACCTGACGTTTTGTATCAACCAGAATAATCTTACCAGAATGATCGAAGCCACCCGGAGCATCGGGGTCTTCATAGGCTGCTACAAAATACGCATCAGCAATATCCAACAGCGATTCTTTATCTCCCGTTAGAAAAACCCACTTGCCAGTATCTACGCCCAGGTCAGCGGCATATCGCTTTAATTTATCGGCAGTATCACGTTTAGGATCAATGGTATGACTGACCAGTTTTACCATTGAATTTGACTTGTATTTATCATAAATACGCAGCATCTGCTTCTTAACTATTGGACAAATCGAAGGACATGAGGTGAAGAAGAAATCCGAAATGTAAATGTACTCAGTCAATTCTTGATTGGTGACAAGCTGGCTGTCTTGATTAATAAATTCGAAATCAGGTATGGTATGGTGGATTGTATCACCATCGACAATTTCGAGCCTTCCAATAATAGGTAGTGGTTTGTCACTGGACTTTGATTCACAGGCAACAACAAAAAAACCGATAACAGCAATAATTCCAATAATTCTAATCTGCATCATGGCTCTCGATAAATTTTCTTGCCTCTGCAATAGCGCTTAACATTTCATCCCTCACATCAGAGATACGAATCAGTTCGTTATTCAGGTAATCCAATCTTACATGATCTTCATCGGATTTAATCTTCTTGTATTCTCCAAACTCAGACATCCAGCTCATCATGGATTCATCCGCAGCATCCAGATTGGCTATCAAAACCATCGCCAGACTGTCTCCACTGTAGTTTTTTCTCAAATTCTTTTTGAGCTTATGGATTGTTGACGTTTCAGGCATAACATCGTCATGCACTTCCATAACCTGATCATAAAGCGCCTGAACTTCGGGGCTTGATTTTTTATTACTGCACGCCAGAAGAGTGCAAAAAAGGAATAAAACAAATACTCTCATAATAATTCAACTATTGCAATAAAATAATGTTTCAAAGTTAA
>RFSX01000130.1 GCA_009923745.1 Chitinophagia bacterium | reverse complement strand
TTTATATGTATACCTTCTTTTGGAGGTTCATGGAGGTGACACCTTGGACTTAAAATTCAATGCCTCTTACTGGCGTGAGGGTCGAAGTTCTCCGCACGGATGAAACCAATCGGACGTGGCGCCTCGGCTGCTCTAATCTCCAATATTTATATCTGTGTTTTAGTCTGATTGACGAAAGATATCTTCAAGCTTCTACGTATATTCTCTACTTCTGCACAACTTAGCATCCTGACATTTTATACCTAATTTCCTTAACTTTAAGAGTATCACGAAATCGATGAGATAAGGGAAAATATTTGATTACTAAAATCGAAACACATGCAAACTCAAAAGAAAAAAGGTACAATGATGATCTAGATACTCGGGCTTTTACTTACCGACATATTTGGCGACAGTTTCCTTGTTATTCAAAGCATTAGTTGCATTTTTAACAACATGGTGGCAGCCTTTGTAACGCTTGGATTTATAATTATTCCGGCAGGTTATTTTGCTCACACTAAATCCAAGGCATTGATGAGTTGAGCTAGGCTATTTAAAATTACCTTTTCCTTCTTTTTGATTTCTTTCGTCCTGATTTCTTGGAGTCTCTCTTATTGTCAAATCCACGTGGCCCTCTTTTCTTGCGACGGCCGCTCCTGGATTTTCCTTTATCCTTTTTTTCAGAATGCCTGGAACCTGTTTTCAGTTCTTCATTAAGATCAAGTGTACTGATGGTCCTCATCTCGGACATTTTAATAGATAGAAGCTTTTCTATCAGTTCGTCCTTACTTAGATCATGCAGCAACTCCTTGAATTGATTCCCGTAGTTTTTATCCAATGATTTGTGATCTGCCCCGGTCAGTTCCTCAGCCCAGCGTACAACCTTTCCGTGGATGAGTTTGGACGAATCCGGAATTTGGTAATTGTTAAACTGGATGGATAGTCCGTTCTCAATCTTTTTTAGTCTGTATCGCTGGGATGGGTTTATCAGTGCAATAGATATTCCTTTCTTGCCAGCCCGCGCTGTGCGTCCGCTTCTGTGCGTGTAATATTCCTTATCGTCAGGGAGACTGTAATGGATGACGTGACTCAATTCATTAACATCGATGCCCCTTGCCGCAACATCCGTAGCAACCAGAATATTTATCTCATCCATTTTGAAGCGCTTCATAACGCGCTCCCTGAGTTCCTGTGACAGGTCGCCATGGATAGCGTCTGCTTTGAAGTCTTCCTTTAGGAGTGATTCGGCCAGGTTTTGGGTATCGGCCTTGGTGCGACAGAATACTATGCCTTTAAAATTCGGCTCGGCATCCAATATTCTCTTGAGTGCTTCAAGTTTGTGTTTGACCTGTATGCAGGCGTATTTATGAGAAATATTTTTATTGACACGCTCTTTTGCCTTGATTTTGACTTCAAGAGGTTTGTGCATATACCTTTTAACGATTTCCTTTATGGCGGCAGGCATGGTTGCTGAAAACAGCCATACCATCTTATCCTCGGGCGTGTATTGCAGGATCTTGTCAATCTCTTCCCTGAAGCCCATGTTCAGCATTTCATCTGCTTCGTCCAAAACCAGCAAATGCAGTTGATCGAGGCTTACGATCTTGCGTCCGATCAGATCTATCAATCTCCCTGGAGTAGCTACAATAATATGTTGTACCTCTTTATTAAGACTTTGGATCTGGTCCTTGATACGGGCACCCCCATAAACCGAGAGCACGTTTATGCCCTTATGATTTCTCTTAAATATATTAAGCTGTTCTGTGATTTGCTGGCACAATTCACGGGTAGGAGACAGGATGAGCACCTGCGTTGCATCATTATCTGGATCAACCCTGTCAGCAATGGGTAGGCCGTATGCTGCTGTCTTTCCGGTACCGGTCTGTGCAAGGCCAATGAAGTCGGTATATTCTGAAAGAAGAAATGGAATGGATTTTTGCTGGATTTCACTGGGTTCGACGAAGCCTATTTCGTCAAGAACTGCCAGCACCTCATCAGAGAGGCCCATGCTTTTAAATGTTGTCATTTGATAATTTGATGCAAACCTACGTTAATAATAATCCCCATGTTTAATAATTTTCTTTTATAGACTTATTGTAGCGCAATTGCAGCTATTCAACCGTATCAGTATGGATATTGTGTCCTGGAAGGCCTTTAAATGCACATTTTTCAATATTTTAAAGCTCAGGCTTTGTATTTTATCACAAAAGAAGCTATTATATCGTTTGTTTAATGCTTCTTTGCTGTAAGAAGTGAATAAGAGTCAATTTTGCGAAAGTCCTTCTGATTACAAATTGCGTTATTATCTTTGCTGTTGTTGGCAATCAGCGCTAACTGTAGTATCTTAAATTCCTGTTTTCCATTGTTCATCAAATGATCTTTCTGTGTACAGAAAAACTATCAAGTATGTCTTTATTCTGAACTTCCTGACACTTGGTCTTGCAGGGCAAGACTTGCATTTTTCACAGTTCTTTAATTCACCTTTGAACCTTTCTCCATCGATGACAGGGTATTTCAATGGTGAAGCCAGATACCATGCCAATTACAGGAATCAGTGGTCGAGTATACCTGTAGATTATATAAGTGCTGATGTGGGGGTAGATTTCAAATTCAGGAATTATAAGAATTCGAATTATTTTGCTGTCGGTGGCTTGATCAATTACGATATGGCCGGCGACCTGAATCTCAGTTTGACAGGCTTAAACGGCTTTTTCGCTTATTCTCTTGAATTGGGGAATAATTCTCGTGTCAGTCCTGCGATAATGGTATCTTTTGCACAACGACGCTTTGATGCAGCCAACGCCACATCTGGCAATCAATGGGATGGCCGTGCCTATGACCCGAATATACCAGTGGAGAACATTGGAGCTGACACTAAGAACTTCCTTGATTTTGGCGCTGGCCTGAATTACAGGTGGCAGAGTGCCTATAGAAGTTTTTTCGATCTTGGTGTATCCGCTTACCATCTGTTAACCCCATCCGAAAGTTTCAACCCTGATGCTAACTATGATTCATCGAGACCTATGCGTTTTTCTGTATACGGTTTGTTTAATTTCCCAGTTGCCAATAGACTAGATATTTTATTGAATGCTGTTCATACCCGGCAGGAGGAATTCAGGGAGTCTGTAGGTAATTTTCAATTGAAGTTTTACCTCGGCGAAAAGCAATCTGCAGCCTTCTATCTGGGAGGAGGATACAGACTTGATGATGCCTGGTACCCCATGGTTGCCATAGAACTGGGAGCTGTTTACGGTGCTTTTTCATATGACTTGACGATATCGGATTTTGAAGAGATCAATGATGGCAGGGGAGGCCCCGAATTTACGCTTAGATATATCATAGCTCGCATACCGCAGGGCATTAACAAACCATGTCCCTTGTATTAATGAGAACATCCATGAACCATATCAGATATATACTCGCTGTAGCTTTTGTGTTCAGCTGCTGGATACTTCAGGCGCAGTACTATTCTTTTGGGCAGCATGTCAGCTACGCCGATGAATGTTACGCGAAGAAATATTACTTGCTAGCTGTGGAGCACTACACTGAAGCCATTTCCACGAAGGGCAAGTTAAATCCGGAGAGCTTGTACAGGTACGCAGATGCCGCATTCAATATCTATGATTTGCCATTGGCTGAATCTCTTTTCATGCAATACCTTGATAATGATAAGGCTGAAAAACAGGCCGAGGCTTTGGCCAATGTTATAAGGATCAGGCAGAGGCAAGCCCGCTATGAAGAGACAATACTGGATTGCAATATATATTTCTCTGAATATGCAGAACAGGACAGTGTTCTCAGAGATGAGATTCAAAGCATTAAAGAGTCCTGTCAGTGGGTTCTTGCAGAAAACAGAAGCGCCATAGTTGACTCCATAAAGAACCTTAAGGAAGTTAATACGGCATTTTCAGAACAGGCCCCCTTCCTGTTTGGTGATAGCCTGATATACAGTTCTTTAATGAAAAAAGCTGATATCGACCAAGAGATAACTTATATATCTAG
>RFSX01000129.1 GCA_009923745.1 Chitinophagia bacterium | reverse complement strand
CGAAAGTGGGAGAGTAGGTCGCTGCCTTTTTTTAAAATATACAAAGCCTGTGACTCATAGTCATGGGCTTTTTTGTTTGTGACGCAGAAGCCGACCCTAAAAGATTACTTGATTCTAATTGCCAAAATGACGGCGGAGAATCTGATGTATATGGAAATCCATATGACCCTTTAGAGGATAATGTCATGTCCTATTGTAAGGATGCCTTTGGGGACAGTTTTACGCCAGGGCAATATTCTGTCATGTCATCAGGCCTAAGCATCCGTATAGGGCATACAGCCTATGATATTGATGGGGCACAACCCGATGATGTAGTCGATCCTTCGAATCTTACAGTCATGAATAATTCATTCAGTGTAAGTCTAAACTGGATGGATAATTCAAGTAATGAAACCGGATTTCTGGTAGAAAGATCATAGGACGGCGGTGTTACTTTTATGCTTCTCGCATTTGATGGAGTAGCACCTAATACGACGAGCTTTGTTGATGTTTGACCCAACAATTGGTCAGGGTGTCAATGTTATCTATGATTCCGGCATAGGCATAGAAATTTTACCTGGGTTCGAAACCATGATCGGATCCACCTTTGATGCCATGATTGATGGCTGCGATTATTAACCCAGCATATCCTCAGGTCTGACCCACTTGTCGAACTCTTCTTCAGTGAGATAGCCCAGCTTCAAGGCGGCTTCCTTAAGGCTTGTACCTTTTTTGTAGGCCAATTTGGCAATCTCTGCGGCTTTATCGTATCCTATCTTAGTATTCAAAGCAGTTACCAGCATGAGCGAATTATTCAGGCTCTGGTTGATGCGTTCTGAATTGGGTTCCAGTCCTGCAATACAGTTATCTGCAAAACTCATACAGGCATCTCCTATCAGTTGTGCCGAAAATAGGAAGTTATAGATCATGACGGGTTTGAATACATTCAATTGAAAATGTCCATTCATGCCACCTACATTGATAGCTACATCATTACCGATTACCTGGGCCATTGCCATGGTAAGCGCTTCGGATTGAGTAGGGTTTACTTTTCCTGGCATGATAGAGGATCCTGGCTCGTTGGCTGGGATGATGATCTCGCCAATACCGCATCGTGGGCCTGAGGCCAGCATACGGATATCGTTTCCAATTTTCATCAGTGAAACAGCAACTGTTTTTAGGGCACCATGTGATTCCACGATGGCATCGTGAGCTGCAAGCCCTTCAAATTTATTTTTCCCACTTACAAATGGGAGTGAAGTCGCTTCGGCAATTTTCTTGGCGACAAGCTTGCTGTAGTTCTTCGGCGTATTCAGTCCAGTACCAACAGCGGTACCACCCAATGCCAGCTGTGCCAGGTGTGGCAGTGTGTTTTTAATAGCTTTGATTCCAAAATCGAGTTGTGCGGCATAGGCTGATAATTCCTGGCCTAGTGTTACAGGTGTGGCATCCATGAAGTGGGTGCGACCTATTTTCACCACCTTCATGTATTTTTTAGATTTTTCGGTGACCAGGCTTTTGAGATGCTCCAATCCTGGAATTGTGACTTCCACCAATTTTTTATACGCTGCTATGTGCATGGCCGTAGGAAATGTATCGTTGGAAGATTGGGATTTGTTGACATCGTCATTGGGGTGAAGAGCCTTTTTAGCATCTTCGAGTTTACCGCCTTTCAATACATGGGCCCTGTTAGCAATCACCTCATTGACATTCATGTTGGTCTGTGTTCCTGACCCGGTTTGCCAGACAACCAAAGGGAACTGGTCATCCAATTGCCCAGTATAAATTTCATTGCAAACGCGCGCTATAAGCTTGGCCTTTGCTTTTGGAAGAACACCAAGTTCTGCGTTTGTTTCAGCCGCAGCCTTCTTCAGGATGGCATAAGCTTGTATCACTTCCAAAGGCATTCTCTGGCCACCTATTTTAAAATTTTGACTGGACCTTTGGGTTTGCGCTGCCCAATATTTATCGGCAGGAACATTAACCGTTCCTATTGAATCTTTTTCTTTTCTGAATTTACTTGCCATTTCACTTTTAAATTTATGCTGCAAATGTAATGAAGAGTATATTAAATGAACATTCTAATGATTCAACTGGTTTTCTTATTATAGATTATTAACTAAAAAACGAAAAGAACTATGGCTTTTGAATTACCCGCGTTACCCTACAGCACAGATGCACTGGAGCCACATATTGACTCCATGACTATGACGATACATCATGGCAAGCACCATGCAGGATATACCAATAAATTGAATGCAGCGATTGAAGGTACAGATTTGGAGGGCAAGTCCATCGAGGACATCCTTAAGAATCTGGACATGAACAATGGCGCAGTCAGAAACAATGGTGGTGGATACTACAACCACGACTTATTCTGGAAAGTGATGTCTCCAAATGGAGGAGGAGCTCCTACCGGTGATGTTGCTGCCGCTATCGATGAGTCTTTCGGTTCTTATGATGCATTCAAGGAAAAGTTTGCCGCCGCTGCCGGAACCCGATTTGGCTCAGGATGGGCTTGGTTGTGTGTACATCCTGGAGGTAAACTTGAGATTTGTTCTACGCCTAACCAGGATAATCCTATGATGCCCGGAATAGGATGTGAAGGAACTCCAATTATGGGGCTTGATGTATGGGAACACGCATATTATCTGAAATATCAAAACCGTCGACCTGATTATGTACAGGCATTTTTCAATGTCATTAATTGGGACGAGGTGAATAGCAGATACGCTGCTTCTAAATAGTGAATAAAAAAAAGCCAGCTGAATAAGCTGGCTTTTTTTATTAAGTACCTATAATTATTCTTGACACTTTTGGCATTGCCCCAAAAGTGTCGAAAAACTCTAGCCTTCTCAGAGGTCTTTTTGCTCGTCTCATAATCCTCAGCTCATTAAAACCTGCTTCTGGTTTTTTATAAAACCCAAGCCGCGACGATTTTAATTCACCACAGACTTTCGAGAAGGCAACATAATTATATTTTGTCCAAAATTCAGTGCGCGGCGAATGAATGCCTTGCGATTAAGATTATGAAATAATCTGAAAGCAGCATTCATGAGCTGAAGAATTTGGGAATAGCCGAAGCACCTTTTTTTGGACTAGATTTTTTGGATACTTTTTCATCAATGGAAAAAGTATCAGTAATTCTATTCTAATTCAGTTTAAGCGATTGACCCTATAAACTGATGATTACTTCTTGAAATCATTTTGAGTTTTATTTAAAACTCTGCGTTTCCAGGAAAGCGTGGAAAAGGAATTACATCTCTGATGTTCGACATGCCCGTGATGAATTGAACGAGCCTTTCGAAGCCAAGCCCAAAGCCTGCATGTTCGCAGGTGCCAAAGCGGCGCGTGTCCAGGAACCAATCCATCTCTTCTGCCGGAATATCAAAGTCTTTCATTCTCTGTTCCAGTACCTCAAGTCTTTCTTCCCTTTGTGAGCCTCCGACGATCTCACCAATACCAGGAAACAGGATATCCATGGCCCGAACCGTTTTATCATCTTCGTTCATCCTCATGTAAAAAGCTTTAATTTCTTTTGGATAATCGGTCAGGATAACCGGCTTCTTGAAGTGCTTTTCGACAAGGTATCTTTCATGTTCTGACTGAAGGTCGGCACCCCAGTCTTCTATTACAAACTGAAATTTCTTTTTCTTATTGGGCTTTGACCCCATCAGGATGCGGATGGCTTCGGTATAAGTGATCCGCTCAAAATTATTTTCCAGGCAAAAGCGCAATTTTTCAAGAAGGGGCATCGGCGATCGTTCATTCTGTGGCTTTTGCTTCTCTTCATCAAGCAGTCGATTTTCGAGAAACTGAAGGTCCTCGCTGTTATTTTTAAGGCAATAGTCGATCACATATTTCAACAGATCTTCGGCCAGATCCATGTCATCATCGAGATCTGCAAAGGCCATTTCTGGTTCAATCATCCAGAATTCTGCCAAGTGCCTGCTCGTATTTGAATTTTCAGCCCGGAATGTAGGGCCGAAAGTGTACACGTCTGACAAT
>RFSX01000128.1 GCA_009923745.1 Chitinophagia bacterium | reverse complement strand
AGTGATTTTGCATTTGAGGACGAAGATGAAACAGTCACAGTTTAAAAATCTAATTGAAACACTTGGGAAGGACTTAGATGTTCTTCCCGATGTTTTACCTGTTCGCGATGTTCCGATCATAGAAGAACAAATCCTTAACAAAAAAATGTTTTTACAATATGGCTACCGGTGTAGTGCCTGCTTACAGGCGAAAAGGCATTCTGAATGCGCTATATGAGAAAGCTTTGATTCATGCTTCAGAAGCCTCATGTGCCTGTGGATATCTCGAAGTATTATGTCATAACGTCAAAGCTATCAAGGCCTATGAGAAATCCGGATTCAGCATCATCGATAAAGCTGACAGCTTCATTGTTGCGACAGATATACAATTTGACAAGACACTGCAACTGCAAAGCCCTGATAAATGGCAAGCCGAAGATTACGAGCATATGATTGGGCACAAACTTTCATTTGAACATCGTTCTTCTGTTATCAACAGAGATCAAGATTCTTTTTCATATTATGAATTGAATCAGGATGAAAACTTACTTGCCTTTGCAACCGTTAAAAACTCCAATCACAAGGTGGTGCAATTCGGTTTCCTGGATCGTGATATAGACAGATATGGACCAAGCCTATTTGGACAACTCTCTTCAAAATACTCGGGTTTGAAAATTGTCAATATCAGCGAAAAAGATGAAGCCCTGATTTCATTTTTCAAAAAACATAAATTCAGGAACCTCATTTCTCAATACATGATGCGTGTGCAACTCTAGAATTGTACCTGCGACCATTCAGACTATTGAATACAGGCATAAAGAATCAGCATTAAGAAAAAAAATACTGATATTATAAACATGATTCCGAAACCTATAAACAGCTTTTGTCTTGATTTGCTATAGGACCAGATGATACCTATAAGCGAAGTTCCCATAAGTGAGAATACATAAAACAATATGGTATCTGCCCAAAAGAAAATACCGTCTAGATCATTGTAAACACTCACCCATTTTCCATCTCCCTCACGGTTATTGAACTTGTCAATAAGTATAGCTGCAGGAAAATAGACAGCAGTAAGTAATCCATAAACCAATGGGATTTTAAACCAGTGCGTTTTCATGGTCCAAGCATATTTGATGAGGTCCGCTTGCTTCATAGACATGAATTTTGAAGCTGTAAACGCCCACTATTGTATAGATATTGCAGAATTACTGGCCGATGTTGAGGAAGTGACCAAGACCTGTTTTCTTGGTTTGGAGGTATTTGCGGTTGTTTTTATTGGCTTCTACTTCAAGTGGAATGCGCTTTTCGATGCTTATATCCGAGTCGCCAAAAGCCTTGATTTTATCAGGATTATTTGTCAGCAGGTTGATGCTTTTTATACCCAGATCTTCAAGAATATCGATGGCTTTCTGATATTTTCGGTAATCAATATCCAGGCCCAGAGCCAGGTTGGCCTCAATGGTGTCAAGACCTTCATCTTGCTTATTATAAGCTTTTAGTTTATTGATAAGTCCAATACCCCTCCCTTCTTGCCTCAAGTATATGAGTACACCTTTATCCTTATGGATACGATCCATGGACAAGTCCAGTTGAATCCCACAATCACAACGCTGGGAGTGAAACAAATCGCCGGTGATACATTCGGAATGGATTCTCACAGTCACCGTGGATGCAGAATTATAATCGGGATGCACCATGGCAATATCAGGGCTATACTCATAAGACTCTGATTTATAGGCGATCATCTGAAATTCCCCCCAGTCTGATGGAATGATCGCTTCTGCCGCTCTGTTAATTTTATTTTTCACCTGCATCAGCAAAAATAAAGGCTTTTGTCAATTAATGAGTTTATTGTAATTGCTTAATAAAACCCTCTAAGGGTCAAATGGTTCTCAACTGTGGCTGTGCAGGGAGCCTTTGCGGAAAAAATCGATGTATTCTTTCATATTGCCGAAGTTCAGCACAACGATAAGCAGCAGGGCTGCAAAAAACTGTAGCAAGCCAAACAGCTCCCAAGACCAGGAGTAGTGCAAGCGTCCGAAATAAAGGGCAAAAATACAGGCAAAAACAAGCAATGGATTGACCAGAATGGATTTGAAGCTATAGGCAACATAATAATTCTTCTGCGCATAATAGTAAAACAGCACAACCATCACCAAATTCGCTATAATTGTTGCTGCCAGCACCCCATAAATACCATAGCTCGGAATAAAATACACGAATCCAATCAAGAGGCACAGCATGGCAATCAAGGATAGAACAGTAACCTGCACAGACTTTTTGACAAAAATCAGCTGCTGGTAAAACAGCTTATACCAGACCATTAGGAAAATAAGCAAACAAGCCCAGGGCATATACTTTGAAATAACGAAATAACTCTCCTTAATGATGATCAGATGGATAAAGCATGAAATAAGGATAATCAATGGGACGAAAATCAAGGGAATATTAATAACGAGTCTGGTCAGCAGCGAAATATATTGTTTACTAGCTGCTTCACCTCGCGCAAACTCTTCGAATAGAAACGGTCGAATACCATTAATGACCGCTTCAACAGCAAGAATAATCACACTGGCCAGGACCATAAGCATTGCAAATACAGCCACTGTGTCCAGATCCGTATACGCCTCAAGAAAAAATCGTCCACCGCGCATGAGAAACCAGTAAATAATCATATACGGTATTAGGGGTATACTGAATTTGAGAGCTTCGGCAATATATTTTGTATTGAACTTGAAACTTATCAGACCCGGTTTCATAATGATCATAACCGCGGTCACCAGGATATTGCCTATCAAAATGCCCTCAAGTGCACCTGTAACACCCCTTTCAAGGACAATAATGAAAATAAACTGCAAGAGAACAATGGAGAGTACATGAGTCAGCATGACCATTGTGAAGGCGATAATTTTCTTCCTGTTCTTGAGAAAGGTCAGATAACACTGATTCGCTTCAAATAATACTGTATAGGCGAGTACAATCAGTCCGTAGGGAAAAAACGTGACAGCCTCGTCTTTGAATACCAGTTCAAAGAGTGGCGTTCCACCAAACCAAGCAATCCCTATCGTAACAAGTCCAATCAGGATACTGATTGTAAAGAGATTACTCAGCAAATCCTCCTGGGCTTGAGGGTCATCCATATAATCATAGTAGTGTGTTACCATAGAATTATTAATCTTCAATGAAACCAGCACCATAGATATGGCTGCAAAGTCAATCATCAAATTATAGATAGCATATTCAGCTTCCGAAAAGTACGCTACATAGACAGGTAACAGAAAAAAGTAGATGGCTGGCCTCAGAAAACCAATAAAACTGTAGAAGCCCATGCCAACTATTGGCTGGGTATTCGAGAGTTCTCCAATTCTATGAATAAACCGCTTAATGATTCGAAGTTATGGATGACAAGTTAGCCAAATTGCTGCTTACTAGCCTTCTGAAGCACGTATTTGAATGTAGGCATCCAAATCCGCCAGCTGCTGCTCACTCATTTTCTCCAAAGGATATTGAGGCATGTATGATTTTTTGCCTGCCCTTGGATAAACACCAAATCGCACTACTTGATAGATTGAATGTCTGCCATAGCCTCCCGACTTGTCGGACAGATGTTTGAAAGTCAAGGGGCTGTCATCCAGAAGAAAAAAGGAATACCGGCGGTTATCATGGCAATGCAGGCAACTTCTATCATATATCATCTTACCGTTATCAGGATTTCCTGTAAGCTCCGCCGTTGCCAGTATAGACTCATGGGCCGTTGTAAACTGTGCCGGAGAGTCGGCTCTGAACTTCGATTTAACTAAGCTTAAAGCAGAGTCTCTCATCATGCTATTACCCGAAGCATTTGAAATAAAATCCAACTCATCTTCACTCAGTTTAAGATCTGATAATTTCAAATCAATCGTCCACAGATATGCCAACACAGATTCCAGTTCCCAAGGATCCAGCTCTCTGCCCTGGGCACATTCTACTGCACATAACTTTATAGCCTCACGAATATCATTACGTGCAAGAGTTACCAATTCTCCATACTTCTTATAAT
>RFSX01000127.1 GCA_009923745.1 Chitinophagia bacterium | reverse complement strand
ATAATTTTTTCTTCCAACCACGAATCAAAAAGGGGCTTCCCTTTTAACCTGTACATGATCAATATCGATGGGTCAGGACTTGAAAAAATCACATTTGACAGTCAGTTCGATTCATTTCCAATGTTCTCATATGATGGTTCGAAACTTGTTTTTGCTTCCAATAGGAACAACAATGGAACCAGAGATACAAACCTTTTTGTAGCTGACTGGGTTGATTAAATGTAATCCTCAACAGTTATGGAAGAACAAGCAGACAAATCAACACCTGAAAACACAGAGAATAAAAAAGGAATGAAAACCTGGCTGAAGAGTTTGGGTCTTGCCGGCTTTCTTTTCTTTTTTATAAAAGGTCTTGTCTGGCTTGCAATCTTCTTTGGACTTGTCAAAGCCTGTAATTAATTATCTTGGCTGATATAGTCAGCTATGTCCAATTTTGATGCTTCTTTTCATCGGTTTATAGGACCATTCATCAAATGGTCCCTAGTTGGTATCACCGTACTACTGCTAATCTTTATCATTGCTATTAATGTCTTCTCAGGTTTATTTGTAGGAAAAGAATATGCCCTGCAAGCCTTTTTTGACAAGCTCCGTGTGCCTATGACAATCCATTATCAAAAGTGGAACGATTGCCAACTGCGCTACATTCAGACAGGACTCGACTCGGATTCTGCTGACTTACTCTTCTTCATCCATGGTGCACCCGGCAATCTCGATAATTTTAAGGAATACCTGGCAGATCAGGATCTTAGAAAAAATTTTAAAATGGTCTCAATGGACAGGCCAGGCTATGGCGGCTCCTGTGCAGGCAAGGCTGTGATAGATCTTAAAATTCAATCCGAAGCGGCATTCTCAATTTTAAGTACACTAGAATTTAGGAGAGCCTTTATCGTAAGCCATTCCTATGGCTGCCCAGTTGCGGGCAAACTAGCAGCCGATCATCCTGACAAAATTAACGGTATTGTAATGTGTGCTCCACTCAATCATCCAGATTCTGAGCCCATGGAATGGTATAGCCAGATAGCAAATTGGAAATTAAGCAGGGCCTTGATGCCTGACTTTATAGATGTGGCTACCGATGAAAAAATGACTCATGCAGAGGAGTTGAGCAAAATTAAAAAAGACTGGAAAAAGATACAGGCACATGTTTTACATATACATGGAGAAGATGATGGACTGGCACCTTTTGAGGATAATATACGTTTCAGTAAAGAGAATATCTCATCGGACTTGCTTTCTATCTATTCGGAAGCACAAATGGGGCATCTGAATATTTGGATCAACGCCGGAACAGTCAAAAAAGAAATTCTGAAATTTATAGCTTCTGAAGTTAGGTGAAAAAAAGAATAAAAATAAAAGTAATGCATGCTGTGGTGACTTTATTGTTAAGCACTAAGGTTCTTCATGCTCAGCAAAATGATTTGCTGCTCTTTGTCTCAGGCCAGGAGCTCATCGAAGAAATCAACCGGGGACAATTATGCAAGGCCTTCGCTGATCTTGACAATGATTATCGCGAAGAAATTGTTGGCCTGGATTCTGACAATACCCTATGCATATACCATAATTCAGACAATGGGGCAGAATACCTTCGAAGCAACTACAGGATAAACGACGGGGTTCCCTGGACGATCAGTGTAGGAGATCTCAACAGGGATGGCTTCAATGACATTATTACATCTGGTGTTTATAATGGCTTAAGCATCTGGTCAAGGTCTCTGACAGAAAGTAAATATGAAGTCTCTAAAATCAATGAAACAGATTTTTTTGCCCAGACTTCAAACCTCGTGGATATAGATAATGATGGGTGGCTGGACCTATTTGTATGCAATGATGATGGTTTGAATGCCATTTTCATCAATGACGGCACAGGCTCATTGGTCAGAAACAGAAGCCTGATTGATATGCGTACCAACCCAGCGTCAGATAATTCAGGTAACTATGCCAGTGAATGGAGCGACATTGATATGGACGGTGACCTTGACCTCTATCTAGCGAAATGCAGGATAGGTGTTAACGATCCTGCCGATCCACGACGGATCAATATGTTATTCATCAACGACAATGGCACGTTCAGAGAAGCCGCTGCTGAGAGAGGTGTAGCTGCAGGGACCCAAAGTTGGACGGGTAACTTTGGTGACTTCGATAATGATGGAGACATGGACCTTTTTGTGGGAAACCACGGAGCACCATGTATGCTTTTTGAAAATAACGGGGATGGATATTTTACAGAAATAAAGCTACTGGCATCTGGTGAGGATTTGATTACTGAAGTGTATCAATCTGCCTTCCATGACCTGAATAATGACTCCTATGTTGATATCGTCATAGGCGGTTCAAATGACCTTATCCTTATCAATAATCAAGGCCAGGGCTTTGAAGCTTTAAGAAATCCCTTTGGCTTCAATGACATCAGAAGTTTTGCACTGTCGGATGCCAACCGTGATGGCTTTACAGATGTATTGGCCTCATATAACATATTCAATCCTCAGGGGATAGCAGAAGACAAGCTCTGGCTAAACCTGGGCAATGAAAATCACTTCATTAAGATCTATCTGCAAGGTGATGACTCTAATATAAATGGCATAGGAGCACGTGTAGAGTTATTTGGCCCTTGGGGCAAACAATGTAGAATACTTCAAAGTGGCAACGGCTATACCGTTACGCATAGTTTGTCATTACACTTCGGCTTGAATGATTATACTAAGACTGATTCTTTTTCCTTCTCAGTGGATTCATATTGATAGTCTCAAAGCTCCCGAAAAAGCACAGCTGGATTTAAGTGGAACGGCTGAAATATGTGAGACCTCCAATTTTTATATATCTGAACGCTATGGCAATATGGTATCATGGAGTACAAACAACATAAGCAATTCTATTGCTCTCGACAGTTCAGGATATTATTATACCCTAGAGTCCAACAAGTGTTACACAACAAATTCTGATAGCTTTTTCCTCAATATTATTCAGCCTTCAGATTTTGTTGAATTAAAAGACACTATCCTAGAAGAACCTGGGCCTGCAAAACTATATCTGGAAGGTTCGGAAGTCATCTGGTTTTCGGACCGAGACGGGACAGATACCATTGCGGTTGGAGGCAGCTTAATAACAGATACTCTTCACTATGATACCAGCTTCTATTTTTCAAAAAACATAGATCAAACTGCTCCGGTTTATACAATTGGATTGGATATCGAGAAGGAAGCAAATGAACTTAGAGAGTCAAATTTATTTCTTGACCTCTCTTCAATATTCACTGTTGAAAGTCCAATGATCCTTAATTCTGTTAAGGTACATGCTACAGCAGAGGGATGGAGAATAGTCCAGATAAAAAGTTTCACAGACAACCAGCTGTTTTTTAGTGATTCCATTTATTGCAATACTGGCATCAATACTTTAGAATTCAGAACAGCTCTTGAGCCAGGAGAATATATTATTCAAACAGATGAGTTCTTCAACCTTGCCAACTACCAGGAAGCTTCTCCACGGTTTTTACTTTTAGAAGGCACTCCAAAATTCCCTTATGAAGCCAAGAATTTACTTAGCTTCACTCGAACCATTGTAGGAACAGGTCTTTATGGATATTATTTTGACTGGCAGTTTGTGCCTATCCTGGAAGAATGCCGGACAGCTGTTTCAAAGTATTCCGTTGAAGTACTTACCAGTAGAACATCTGAGTATTTTGAAAATAATTTCAGACTGAATCCTAACCCATTCACTGATCATCTATCCTTTAGCGCGTATCCCGGTAATTATAAAGTCAGGCTGATAAATCAGAATGGCAAAGAGTTGGTTGAGACAACGGCAGACTTACTCCAATCGCATGACTTATCGTTTCTGGAAAAAGGAATTTATTTTCTAATGCTTTATAAAGATTCCAAAATTCATACCTTCAAGATCATTAAGTTGTGATCTATGTCTAATCAAAATAAACTGTCGCCATTTCATTTGGCGATTCCAGTAGATGACGTCGAAAAAGCTCGACAATTCTATCGTGACACACTTCAATGCCCTGAAGGACGTTGCGACACCCATTGGGTTGATTTTGATTTTTATGGTCATCAATTGGTTATCCACTATAAAGAC
>RFSX01000126.1 GCA_009923745.1 Chitinophagia bacterium | reverse complement strand
TTTTTATAGTAGGTTTCAGAACAATTACCAGTGCTTGCAGACAAGGCATAATTCCTGCTCAGCTCCTATATGTACCGGTGCCTGGACAAACATTTTTTCTTTTAAAAGAAGGTCAAAAGCTTCTATATCATCCAGTGCATGATGATACATATTATTCCGATCGTAGTCATCTGTGATGTTGCGTACTCTGAAATCTCCCACAGTTTAGTTTTGATTGAAGAAATAGTCAAGCAAGTCAAGAGGAGTTATGAGACCAACCAACTGATCACCTTCTACAATTGGTATGGCTCTGAATTTATTTTCCTTAAATATTCTGTGCGCGTGTTCAATGCTTTCAGATGGGTGCAGTTGAACGACATTCCTGGTCATCACAGCTTTGGCAAATAGACTTTCGAATAGCGCTTCATTATACTCCTCCTGGGTTTCATTTTTGAAAATAGAGGCGCTCATTCTTATTTTGTCGATGTCTGTGAGACTTATTATTCCTGAAAGATGACCGTCCTTGTTCAGAACGGGTGCGTGGTGGAATCCGTTTTCTTCAAACAGCTTAACTACGGTGCTTAATTGCTCATACTCCGGGACACACTTGAGGTTTCTGGTCATCACATCGCGGCAAGGGGGTAATGGCATGATATTATTTTGCATTAAGATAATACTTGATTGATGAATGAAAAATGAGAATTATCATATACTTAGTTGACCGCAATCATTCAGCAAATTGTGCTATTTGAGGATTTTGACAAGAATTTTTATAGGTTTTGATAAAAGAGTAGAGCGCTTTTTTGTGATTCATGATCTTTACAAGTAAATACTATACTGTTGATCAGCTTGTTCCTTTGGGAATGTTTCAAGAAAATGGTCAGCGCTGGCGCCTTGACCTGGACTTGAGTTTTTAGTAAATAGGCAAGCTTAAGCCTACGAATGAAGGAAATCAGGATACACTCCTGTCGATTTTTGTGCAATCAGTTTTTTTTGTTCAGGATTAACTCTTTGAAGGATGGTATGTGATAACCATGCTCCGTTTTTTATTAGCCGAATTTTTCATTTCGGAAATGTGATCAGCTAAAAAGTATACGAAAAGAAACTCTCGAGGATCTGACTGAGTTGAGTCGCCTTTTTGATGCTTAGAGATTTTTTTACTGATACAAATCTTACATTAAAGCTGTAGGGCGATTCCTGTATTCTTTCTTTTTAAAACTTAAAATGTGTATGTTGAGGATATCGAATTATCCATTTGATTGTTATAAATGGTGTAGCTTAAAGGAGGAGAAACATGAAGCATAGATTTAGCATCTCTGGAATGTCTTGCATGGGTTGTAAGAATCATGTGGATAATGCCTTGTCTGAAGTAGATGGTGTCAAAGCTGTTAATGTAAATCTGGAGGAGGCCTCAGCCACTATTGAGATGGAGTCTCATATTTCTATTGAAGCGTTCCAAAAAGCCTTGGATCTAAATGGGGGCAATTACAAAATATATCCATATGGTCAAATTAGTGTTCAGGAAGTTTCATATGATAAGCGACATAGGGATAAATCAGAAATAACGCGCTATGGAGGTTCCGGTATATTCTATTGTCCCATGCAATGCGAGGGAGATAAGACTTATGAAGCACCCGGAGATTGTCCTGTATGCGGAATGGACCTGGTAGCTGTTGAGCCTGAAATGTCTGAAGAGCAAAGGAGTTACCGCAAACTCTTGCGAAAGTTCTGGATGGCAACGGCTTTCACATTGCCAATATTCATTATCGCCATGAGTGAAATGATACCCGATAATCCTTTATATAAAGCAATGCCTCAAAAATATTGGAATTGGTTACAATTGGTGTTGTCAGTCCCCGTAGTATTTTATGCCTGCTGGATGTTTTTTGAAAAAGCCTATAGCAGTATACGGAGACGTAGCCCCAATATGTTTACGCTCATTGGTTTGGGGGCAGGCGTAGCCTGGTTGTTCAGTTTGTTTGGATTGCTTTTTCCCGGTGTATTTCCTGAGCAGTTCAAAACAGAAGCTGATACGGTTCATGTCTATTTTGAAGCGGCAAGCGTTATTCTTACTCTTGTGTTATTGGGGCAGTTATTGGAAGCACGGGCCCACAGCAAAACGAATTCGGCCATCAAAGAGCTATTGAAACTGGCTCCCTCTAAAGCAACAAAGATCGAGGGTGATAAAGAAATCGAGACCCCTATTGAGGATATTCAGATTCAGGATCTCTTAAAGGTGAAGCCCGGAGAAAAAATTCCCGTTGATGGCGTTATAATCAGGGGAAGTTCCAGTATTGATGAATCTATGATTACAGGAGAGCCTATTCCTGTCGATAAGGGTGAAGGTGACAGGGTAAGCAGCGGCACAATTAATGGTAATAAGAGCTTTATTATGTCTGCTCAAAAAGTTGGTAATGAAACCCTTTTAGCCCAGATCATTAAAATGGTTAATGATGCCAGCCGCAGCAGAGCACCTATTCAGAATCTTGCCGACAGGGCATCTGTCTATTTTGTTCCGGCAGTTGTTTTGATATCCTTATGCACTTTTATGATTTGGTCGTTATGGGGACCAGAACCCAAGTTGGTTTATGGCTTTATCAACGCTGTTGCAGTATTGATAATAGCTTGTCCTTGTGCTTTAGGCTTGGCCACGCCAATGTCAGTCATGGTTGGTGTGGGAAAAGGAGCACAAAATGGCGTGTTGGTAAAAAATGCAGAAGCTCTCGAGAAAATGAATAAAGTGGATGTTCTCATTGTAGATAAGACAGGCACCATAACCGAGGGGAGGCCGACTGTAGAAAAGCTGGTCATTCTTGATGCCGGTTTTGATGAAAGTGAGATCATAAAATATCTTGGATCCATAAGTCGTAACAGTGAACACCCGCTGGGTGGAGCTATACTGCATTTTGCCAAGGAACATGGTTCTGAAATGTGGGATGCAATTGCTTTTTCAGCTGTTATTGGGAGAGGCGTAAAAGCGCATATCAATGGGCTGGATGTGTGTCTGGGAAATCCTGCTTTGATGGCCCATGAGAATATTTCGATCAAGCAGGAGCATATTGTCAGGGCAGCAGGATATCAAATGCAAGGCAAGACGATTTCTTTCCTGGCCATAGGTCAAAGCTTGGCAGCTTTTGTAGTCATAAGTGATCGAATCAAGGATTCCAGTCGCAGGGCTATTGCTCAATTACAGAGCAGTGGTGTAGAGATTGTCATGTTGACAGGTGATAACAAAGTAACTGCAGGTGCTGTAGCTGAGGAAATGAACATTTCAAGATATAAGGCTGGCCTGTTGCCTGGGGATAAATTAAACCAAGTGGCTATACTTCAGAGCCAGGGAAAGCTGGTTGCCATGGCAGGAGATGGCATCAATGATGCCCCGGCACTGGCAAAAAGCGATATTGGTATTGCAATGGGAACAGGTGCAGATGTCGCTATTGAAAGCGCTATGATTACTCTTATAAAGGGCGATTTAACCGGGGTAGTCAAAGCAAAAAAATTAAGCCGTCATGTGATGAAAAACGTGAGGCAGAATCTGTTTTTTGCCCTTGCCTACAACACACTGGGTGTTCCGATAGCTGCTGGTGTACTGTTTCCTTTCTTCGGAATTCTTTTGTCACCCATGATAGCCGCTTTGGCTATGAGTTTTAGTTCAGTGTCGGTAATATTTAATGCCCTCAGCCTCCGCAATGTACGATTGTAATTCATTTGGAGCTATTCCTCGTGGTCAGAATGAATCCCGAGGCAAGATGATAAAATATTCTTTGTGACGCATTGGAGTTATGGATTGCTCCATTTGAGCATGTTTGTTTCAACAAGCAGCGCGATCACAAGGATAATTGGCTTTGCAAGTTTGGGGGAAAATATAAACAGGAGGTGCTCTTTAGTGATGGTGCGGAACCTTCTCATCTAACTTACAAAGCATGGGTGCTGAACGCAAATATCATCACACACTGACAGTTGCAACCTTGTATATAATTTCACACTTTATTGAGAAGTACCCGTCCCTTGGTTTTTCTGAACCCAAAGATAAAGAGCCTCGTTGGCTGGGAAGATTTTAAAAAAAAACTCTTGGAAAGTCTTTACAGCCCGGAATGGCATCAAAGGGAAGTGGCAACAATCAGGTTTCTTCCTCCAGATCCTAAGGCATTCAGTTAAATTAATTGCTTAAGCCCGATATACAGATTCAGGGCCTTTATATCGTTTAATTTCTAAAATATATTTTTGGGCAAAATTAGCTTTATGACATCCAGGTCTTATTTCTACACTCTAAGTACTTTTATACTCTTTGCAGTGTCCTGCAAGA